>QHUE01000114.1 GCA_003221825.1 Gemmatimonadota bacterium | reverse complement strand
CGACGTGCAGCAGCCGGCGCTGCGTGGTAAGCGACACCGCCGGCAGTGTATTGGGCATGTACATCAAGGAGCCCTCATTGAGCGGCGGCATGAACTCACTGCCGAGTCCGGCGAACGGCAGCAATGTCAGCACGAGAATCGCCCCGGTTCCTCCCAACACTAGCCACCGCGCCTCGAGCGCCCAGCGCAGAATCGGGCGGTAGACCCGGATCGCCCAGCGATTGATGGGATTCTCATCCTCCGCCCGGATCCTCCCTTTCACGAACCAGCCCATGAGCGCCGGGATGAGTGTCACGGAGAGCAGTGCCGCCGCCGCCATCGCGAATGTCTTGGTTAGCGCGAGCGGCCGAAACAACCGCCCCTCCTGGTCCTCGAGCGTGAAGACCGGCAGGAAGGACAGGGTGATGATGAGGAGCGACATGAACAGCGCCGGCCCGACCTCGCGCGCCGCCGCGAACACGCGCTCCCAGTGGGGCCTGTCGGGCTCGCGCTCGATGTGCTTGTGCAGGTTCTCGATCATGACTATGGCCGCATCGATCATCGCGCCGATCGCGATCGCGATTCCGCCCAGGCTCATGATGTTAGCGTTGATCCCGAGCCAGCGAATCAGAGCCAGTGCGATGAGCACGCCGAGCGGCAGCGTGGCCAGAGCGACCAGCGCGCTGCGTGTGTGCAGCAGGAACACCGCGCATACAAGGCCCACGATGATCGATTCCTCGATCAGCGTGCGCCACAACGTCTTGATCGAGCCGTGAATCAGGTTCGAGCGGTCGTAGGTAGGAACGATGCGCACGCCAGCCGGTAGCGAGGGCGTGATTTCCGCGACGCGTTGCTTCACAGCGTTGATCACGCGCAGCGCATTCTCGCCGTAGCGCATGACGACGACGCCACCCACCGCTTCCCCCTGGCCGTTCAGCTCCGCGATCCCCAGCCGGAGATCGGGACCGATCGTCACGCGGGCGACGTCGCCGATGCGCACGGAGCGACCGCCGGTGCCCACCGCGATTCCCACCTTCGCGATGTCTTCCACACCGCGGAAATAGCCGAGCCCACGAATCGCATAGTCCGCGCCGGCCACTTCCAGCGTGCGCGCGCCGACGTCCTGATTGGCCCCCCGCACCGCCTCGACGACCTGACGTATCTCCACGCCGTAGGCGAGCAGCCGGGCGGGGTCGAGCAGTACCTGGTATTGGCGCACGTAGCCGCCGAGACTCGCGACCTCGGCGACGCCGGGTACGGACTGCAAGGCGTACCGAACCTGGAAATCCTGAATCGAGCGTAACCGGTCCGGGGCATACCCCGGGCCCTCGAGCGCATACTGATAGACCCATCCGACGCCGGTCGCGTCCGGGCCCAGGCGGGTTTTGACCGCAGCTGGCAGACGGCTCTGGATGGCGTTCAGGTATTCGAGCACCCGCGAACGCGCCCAATACAGGTCGGTCCCGTCCTGGAAGATCACGTACACGAATGACGAGCTGAACATCGACTGCCCCCGCACCGCCTTTACGCGCGGCACGGACAGGAATTGCGTCACCAGAGGATACGTCACCTGATCTTCGACAACCTGCGGTGCTTGGCCGGAGTAGTCGCTATAGATGATCACCTGCGTATCGGAGAGATCAGGGATCGCATCCACTGGCATGGTACGCAGCAGCCATATCCCCGCCACCAGGACAAAAATCGCGCCGAGCGCCACGAGCTCGCGCCGTCGGAGAAACCAGACAATCACGTGCTGGATCATGGCCGTCTCCGCGACGTGTCCATCCCCGGCATTCCGCGCGTCCGGTTTCCCGAATCCGGGGTTCCGGTTTTCATCCCGCCCATGTTGAGTCCCATCCCCATTTGCAGCATGAGTCCCTGAATCGCGGCGGCGAGATTGGACTCCGAATCGAGCAGATACGTCGCCGACGCGACGACCTCGTCACCTGGCTTCAAGCCCTGCACGATTTCCACCAGTGAGTCACCCCGCGCGCCTACGCGTACTTCCCGCGGCACGAAGCGGCCGTCACCGCGATTGACGAACACCAGGTCCTTCGTGCCAGTCGGCAACACCGCGGTGAGGGGCACGCTCACCGCACGCCGTCCGGCGCGGGAGAGCTCCGCGGTCGCGAACATCCCCGGTCGGAGCGCGCCTGGAAACAGATTCGTCCCCGCCTGCACGGCCTGACCATCGATGACATTCTTCTGCACGATCTCGCCGGACCTCGGTGCCCGTAACGTGAGCGTCCGAGCGACCGTGCCCCGCGCCTCCAGACTGTCGATTTGATCAGGTGGAATGTCCCACAGCGTGAGCCGGCGACGGGCGCTCGCCGCGAGCGTGTCGTCCCGCAGCCGCCGCGCGAGGAGATACTCTTCTTGCGCGCTGACCAGATCGGGCGAGTAGAGCGCCAGCAGAGGCTCCCCCGCACTCACGCTCTTGCCGACGTAATCGGCATACAGCTTCTCCACCCAGCCGTTGACGCGCGCGTTGACATAGGCTTGGCGCGGCTCGGCGTACTTGAGCACGCCCACGGCGCGCACGGACGTTGTGATTGGTCGTTCGCTCGCCCGCGCGAACGTGATACCGAGTCGCGCTGCCTCACTCCGATCGATGGGCACGCCGCTCGTATCGGCTGCCTGCGACGCGCCCGGCATGTCGGCCATCGATTCGTCCGGCGTGTTCTGCTTGCGACACGCGGCCACTGCAAGCAGGCCACCGAGTAGGACAATGATTGCACGTTTCATGGGCGAGACTCCTCTGCGGTCAACTGCCGCAGCCTTACGAGTTGAGCCTGGTACTCCGCCGCCACTTGGGCCGCCTCGAGCTCAGCCCGGTATCGGGCGTCTTCGACCGACAGCAAGGTCAGGAATTCGGCGCGACCGACCTGGTAGGTCCGCAGCACCGATTCGACCGTCCCCCGCGCACTGGGCAGGACGTCGTCTACGAGGAGCACAAGACGCTGCCGTAACGCTTCGACTTGAGCGGCGGCTTCAGCGACCTCGCGACTGAGCTCGAGTTCCGCGTCCTGCAGGGCGGCGGCGGCCCCTGTGGAATCGGCGCGCGCGGCGTCGGCGAGGCGGTTCTGCTTGCGCCACGCCCAGATGGGGAGACGCACGCCCACGAAGGCAGAGAAGAAGTCCGGAAAATTGAAGCCGAGCGCGACGGGCCTATACCCATACCGCGCCGAGAACGTAAAGTCGGGACGCGCTCCCAGCCGCTCGACTTGAATTGTGCGGGCGGCCTGGTCGACCGCGGCTCGCTGGGCGACGAGTCGCGGATGCGCTGCGACAGCCAGAGCGACGAGAGAGTCCGCGGGAGACACTGCCGTTGCGACACTCCGCACCGCCGCGGGGTCAATCGCGGTGACCGGGACAGAATCTCGAGGCGCGTATCTCCGCAATGCATTTACCGCCGCAAGCGCTGCGACCCGCTCGCTTTCCAACGCGTACTCCTCCAATTGCAGCCGATCACGAGCGAGCTTCGCCTGCAGCGGATCGCTTTGTGGTGCCATACCGGTGGCATAGCGCGTTGTGCTCAGCTGGACGGCGGCTTCCAGCAGCTGGCGCTGCCGGCGGATGGTCTCCAACGCGGTCACGGCGTACTGCAGGCGGTAGTACGCCGCCGCCACCGCAACCGTTACCTCCCGCCGCATGACGTTCTCATCCGCGCGCGCGCCGGTGGCAACGGCCCGCGCCACCGCTGACCGTGCGCCGAGGCTGCCGGGCCAGGGGATCTCCTGGCTCAGCTCGACGTCCACCTCGGTGAAGTCGCTCTGGTTGAACTCGAAGTGCGGCATCTGCAGATCCATCACACCGAGCGACAGCATTGGGTCGGGCAGTGTGCCGGCTGGCCGGATTCGCAGCGTCGCTGCCCGAACGGCCGCTTGCCGCTGCGCAAGTGTCGGGCTGCGCGCGAGCGCTTCCGCGATCAGCGATTGTAGAACCGAGTCCTGCGCGCGCGCGGGCGACGCGCCCGCCATCGTGAGCGCAAGAGCTCTCAACATCAGTTGTCGGAATTGCATACCTCTCCTCGCCGAACATTCTTTACGGCTGAATGCGCCGGAGCCCGCGCCGAGATTCGCGGCGCGTTAGGGCACACTACTCCTGGGCGAGGCTAGGCTTGGGGCGGTGGGGGGAGCGGCGGCTGCGGATCTGCCGGTGCGAACGTCGAGACGCCGGAGACGACGATGTGAGACTCTGACGCGGAACCGGAAACGACTCCGCCAAGCGCAACAACGGCGTTCGGGGTGGTCGCGCAGAGCGCTGAATTGGCGCACGGGGTAGCGTGGTTCGTCGCATCGACGACCGGCCCAGACGGGTGGGAAGTCATCTGCTGGTCGCAGTTCGCCGGCGTTGCTCGTTGGACTTGGTCGCACAGCAGCGGCAAGCCAATCGGCAACATCTGGCCGCTTAGCAGCAAGGTGGCGACGAATCTGACGAGTGAGAGGTTCATGCTCGTCGGGAATATACTACGGACGCCATCGGCGTGGTCATGCCCCCTCGTTCTGTCGGGGTGGGCATCGGCTCGACCCATACGAACAGAAGATGCAGCAGTCTCCAGGCTTCGGCCGAAGAACTGTTCGGCACGCCGGGCACTCGTAGAAGTGCACGCAGGCGTTGGTTGGCATCGTTTCGGTCGTCTGGTGTCCGCAGTTCGGGCAGGTCACGGTCGCCGTTAGGACGGTCATGCAAGGGATTTTAGGCCGGCGTCCGCAGGATCGTCATCGCCCCAATACTCCGTGGTGGTCCGCGAAACGGCAACTGACCCGATCAGATCCGTGGTGCCAATGGTGGTGACAGTTGATTCGTTGCTGCTCGGCGGACGTGCCAATGCCTCGGAGAGCCGGGGGGTGTCCTTCCCGACCCCGCCCCTTCATCTTACCGATGCCCTCGATGGGACCTGCACTTCGTGCGCGACCCTGCAGAGCAATTCGAGCACCTTCGAGCAGCCCTGGCCTCGCGCTACCGCATCGTGCGAGAGGCCGGCCACGGAGGGATGGCGACGGTCTACCTCGCCGAAGATCTCAAGCATGACCGGCGGGTAGCCGTCAAAGTGTTGAGGCCCGAGCTGGCGGCGGTGCTCGGGCCGGAGCGCTTCCTGCGAGAGATCCAAATCGCCGCCGTTCTCGCGCACCCGCATATCCTTCCCCTGCACGACTCCGGCGAGGCGGACGGTTTCGTGTTCTACGTCATGCCGTATGTGGAGGGAGAAACACTGCGTGATCGGTTGGTCCGTCAGCGTCAGCTGCCCGTCGGGGAGGCCGTTCGGATTGTGCAAGAGGTGGCTGATGGCCTCGGCTACGCCCACAACCTTGGCGTCGTCCACCGCGACATCAAGCCCGAGAACATCCTGTTCATGGGGGGACACGCCGTAGTCACCGATTTTGGCGTGGCGACGGCTGTCGGCAGCGCAGGGAGCGCACGGCTTACGGAGAGCGGGATCTCGGTGGGCACCCCATTGTACATGAGTCCCGAACAGGCGATGGGGCAGGGCGATGTCGATGGACGCAGCGACACGTATTCTCTGGCCTGCGTGCTGTATGAAATGCTTGCCGGCGATCCGCCCTTCGGGACGTCCAGCGCTCAGGCGGTGCTGGCCAGGAAGCTGAGCGAGCCCGTGCCGCGACTGTCGAGCCTGCGGGAGGCGGTTTCACCCGCCCTGGAGGAGGCCGTCCGCCGAGCGCTGGCGAGAGTACCGGCGGACCGCTTTGGCACGGCCGCCGAGTTCGCCTCGGCCGCGGCGGCAGCCGCGACGTCGGACAGGCCGGCAGAACTTGCCGCGGGACAAACCCGTCGTGCTGCCTGGGCCGTCCCGCTGCTGGTGGGCGTACTCGCGGTCGCCCTAGGCGGGGCCGTTTGGCTTCTGCGGGTCGGCGATCGCGGGGGCACGACTCAACGGCCTGCGGGCACGTCGGACGGGGAGGCCCAGCGGCCGAGAATCATCGGAGTTCTCCCGTTCGAGAATCTCGGGCCCGCCGACGACGAGTACTTCGCGGCCGGCATGACGGATGAGATTACGAGCCGCTTAGGCGCGGTGAGCGGCCTTGGCCTGGTGCCGAGCCGGGCGATCCAGCGATACGCCCGCACCAACATGACGATGCGAGAGATCGGTCGAGAGCTGGGGATTGACTATCTCCTGGTCGGCAGCGTGCGATGGGCCGGCGCCGACAGTGGCTCGAGGAGTGTCCGCATTACTCTCGAACTCCTCCGTGCCCAGGACGAACGACAACTCTGGGCAACGACCTACGATCGGGAGATCACCGACATCTTTGCCGTACAGTCGGACATCGCAGAGCACGTGATCGAGAGGTTGGGTGTCACGCTGCTCGAAGGCGAGCACAATCGGTTGAGCGCCCAGCCGACGAAGAGCCACGAGGCATACACGCTCTACCTGAAGGGCCGGTACTTCTGGAACAAGCGCACGGAAGGGAACATCCAGACCGCGCTCGACTACTTCCAACGGGCGGTGGACCTGGACCCTGGCTATGCCCGTGCCTGGGTGGGGATCGCCGACGCCTGGATCTTTCGTGGTTGGTACAGCCGCCTGGCGCCACGTGAGGCCTTCCCGAAGGCCAAGAGCGCTGCGATGCGGGCGTTGGAGTTCGACAGCACGCTGGCGGAGGCGCACGCTTCGTTGGCGCATATTCTCTTGGAGTTCGATCACGATTGGACGGCTGCCGAGCGCGAGTATCGTCGGGCCATCGAGCTCGACCCCAGCTACGCGACCGCGCATCACTGGTACGGGGGGTTCTTGTCGGCGATGGGTCGGCACGACGAAGCGCTGCAACAGGCGATGACCGCCCGCGCCCTCGATCCCCTATCGCCCATCATCCAAACCTGGGTGGGGTTACGATACTACTTCGCCGGAAAGTACGACGACGCGATCGCGGAGTACCGGAAGGCATTGGAGCTGGACCCTGACTTCGCCCCCGCACACTGGCACCTCGGGTGGGCGTACGAGCAAGCAGGGCGGTTCAAGGAGGGCGTCTCGGAGGCCGAACGAGCGTTGGCTATAGACGGGGGAAATCTGGTCTATCTGGCCTCTCTAGGTCATGCCTATGCCCGGGCGGGGATGGAGCGCGAAGCGCGCGCAACGCTCGCTCGCTTGGCACAGGCGTCTACGAGCCGGCATGTCTCCTCCTATCACGTTGCCGTCATCTATATCGCGCTAGGGGATACGAACGCCGGGTTGGACTGGCTTGAGCGTGCGAATGACGAGCAATCCCCCTGGATCGCATATCTCAGAGTTGACCCGCGCGTCGATCCCGTGCGCTCGCACCCGCGATTCGACAGCCTTCTCAGGAAGGCGCGACTGCGTTTCTGAGCCGCCAAGTCCCCTGGGATATCATGGCCGTGCGCCTTTACTTGAGCACCGGTTGGAGCCAGGGGCGAACCTGGTAGGCGGCGAGTACATAACCGCCGCTCGCATCGACCGTCGTCGTGCTCGTGAACGGTCCGCGGCGCGCCAGGAACTCGCCTTCGACAAGCGCGGCGTGATCCATCCAGCGGGCGTCGTAGCCCCAGCGGTGATCGCGCCCCTGTCCCAGGTACTTGGCAGCCACCGCCAGGCGCGAGAGGGGGAATACCGTGACCCGCCCGATCGCCATTTCCCTGCCGTCCGGATTCGTCAGGCGGTTCGAGCCTTCGCCGTTCACCAGTACAGCATTCAGAGTCACCATATGGCCGACCGCGAGCTGCCCCAGGAACCCGATGTCGCGCCGCGTCGTGTGCCGATCGATCGGCTGCGAGCGATTCGCGGTCGGGAGCAGGGAAAACGGCGTCAGGAATTCGAGCGAGAACGGTTGAACCGCAGCTCGCGCGTCAGGGTATGCAGGTCGAGCACGGGCGACGGCGCGAGGGGGTACTGCGTCCCGGCCGCCTGCATGACCAGGAGCACGAGGCCGGGCGTCACCACCGATCTGTTTTTCCGGCGTCGGGTACGAACAGCGCCTGGCCGAATCGCGTCCTGCCGAATTCCCCAATCAACCGTTGCGTGGCCGTGTCGACCATGAAATCAGCGAACGCTCGGCCACCGGCAACATTGATGCGCGGCGCGTTCCTCGGATTCGGCTCGAGCACGTGGTAGACGTTGTAGAGCTCCGGGTCGCCCTGCACCAGCGGCACGAGCTCGACCTTGCTCTTCCACACGAGGTAGGTACCGATGTCCGTCAACGTGTAGGCCCGCTTCTCGCTCGCCATCTGCAGTGTCGGACCCATTCCCTGGCCCGATTCGATGTACCACGGCTCCCCGTGCGGCTGCGCTCGGCCTGCCTTCTGCCACAGCATCCGCTCGCGTATTTCTGTGCCCGAGTTGTCGCCACGCGACACGAACAGCGCGCGACGTTCCGCCAGCCGCAGCAACGCGGCGGCTGCGTCCGGGATTCCGCGCAGACCCGCGGGGTCCGATGTCGGGCCGACGATGAGGAACTCGTTGTGCATCACAAGCCGCCGCCGCACGAAGTACCCTGAGTCGACCAGCACGCGCTCCGCCTCCGGCGCGTGCACCAGCACGACGTCTGCATCGCCGCGGCGTCCCATCGTGAGCGACTGCCCCGTTCCCACGGCGATCAATTTTATGTGGTAGCCCGTGCGCGCTTCGAAAATCGGCAGCAGGGAATCGAGTAGCCCTGTATCTCGAGTCGATGTCGTGCTCCCCAGGACCACGTCGCTCGACTGTAGCGTCGTGCGCAGACCCGGCAGCAGGCACAAGAGGAGGAGCGCCTTCTTCGACGGAAGCATGGAGCGCCGGTGCGCAACGTACGGCGGATTCCATCGATAGGCAAGGTCGTGCCTATCGCGCTAGGGTGTTTCGAAAAGCCGCGTCACTCGAGTAGAGCGCTCGTCGCCGCCACCGCGCAAACAAGCGCGTGAGCTGGCGCGCGACCGGTGTGAGGCGGGCACTGCCGCCACGGCGGCCGCCGCGTGTCGTGGTGAGCACTTTGGCGCCGAGGACATGCTCCATCGCACGGATACGGTTCAGGCACGTGCGGTAACTCCAGCCGACCGCTTCGCCCGCCGCTCGGATCGTCCCGGTGCGCTCCACCGCCTCCAGAAAACGAAGGTAGCGCGGGCCCATGAGAAACGCGCCGTTCCAGTTGAGCCAAAGCTTGTGACGTGGCTTCAGGTGGGCGCGCAGCGAGAGCGGACGGGTGCGCGAGGCCACTGCGTCTCAGAACGTAATTTGGACGAGCGGTGTCAGCTCGCGCTGCATGTTCCGGATGCTGACCTGCGCGGCGAGCTTTTCCGCCACACCGAGATACGCCTGGGCGAATGGGGACGTCGGGTCGAGTACGATCGGCCGCCCGGCGTCGGAGCTGGTTCGGATCTCGGTAGCGAGCGGGATCTCGCCGAGGAACGGCACGCCGAGGCGGTCGGCGGCGCGGCGCGCGCCGCCCGCGCCGAACACGTCGTCGCGAGCGCCGCAGTGGGGGCACACGTACGATGCCATGTTCTCGATGATACCGAGCACCGGCGTGTTGAGCTGGGTGAACATCGCGATCGCCTTCTGCGCGACCTTTAGCGCAACGTCCTGCGGCGTCGACACCACGGCGGCGCCGGTCAGCGGGATGGCCTGGCACAGCGTTAGCTGGACGTCTCCCGTCCCGGGCGGCAAGTCCACGATCAGATAATCGAGATCGCCCCAGAGGACGTTGCCCAAGAAGTGCTGGACCGTCTTGTGGAGCATTGGTCCGCGCCAGATGATCGCGTCGTCCTCGCGCAGGAAGAATCCCATCGAGATGATTTTGATCCCGTACTGCTCGGCCGGCACCGTGCCCTCGACTGTTGGCTTCGGCAGCTTGTGCGCGTTCATCAGCTCCACCCCACCAACTCCCGGGAGCGCCGCGACGGCCTCGCGTGCGAGCGTTCGCATCCGGTCGCGCTCAGGACATGCAGGTGTCGTCAGCTCGATGGTGAACCCGACCGTGCCGTCCGAAACCCGGATGTCCTTCACGAACCCCAGCGACACGATGTCGCGTCCGAGATCGGGGTCCGTGACGACGCGCAGGGCATCCAACACTTGGCTTTCGCTTACCAGCGGCGTATCAGCTCCCCGGCTTCTTGGCTAGATCTACGGGCGGGTAGTAGATGACGCGGTAGGGGCTGTGGTCGTCCCGGAGAACCTTCACGGCTTCCGAGTTGGCGATTTTGTCCCACGCCACCGGCGCCGTGCGTCCTCCGCACCCCGTCGCCAACACCATTGCACTCACCACCAGTAGGCTGCGCATCGGGTTTCTCCCTTCAAATCTCGCGACTCGCGTCATCGGACGGCGCGCCCTGGGCCAGCCAATCCCGAAACGATCCGGCGCCCAAGGCCAGGCGCCATTCCTCGAAGATCGACAATGCCATCGCGCGCATGCCGCCCTCCGCTGGTCCCGCAGCCGCGCACTGCTCGAGCAGCCAGGCCTCGAACTGATCCGGGTCTGGGTCGGCCGCGACGGCGCGGTCGAGCAAATCGCGCTTGATTGCGAGCCCGATCGCATCGGGCGTCGTGTCCCGCTTGCGACGCTTGCGCCGGCCTTCCGAAGCTTCGAGGGCAGCGAGCAGCTGCCGGCACAGCTCCGCTGGCCGTGGAGGTATCATACCGCCACAACTTTCACTTCCAAGTCAAAACCCGGCCGCTCGGGCCGGTGGTATCCTCGATCGAGGGCAGCGACGTCCAAGGCCACGGTCGCCACATCGTCCAACAGGATGCCCCACCAGGGCAGCTCACTCACCGTGGGTTCGGCCTTCACGTATCCCTTACAGGTGTCGCACACCTCGACCTTGCGCGTAGTCTCGCCGTCCTCGGGCGCCAGGTATCCCAGATTCTCATGGCTCGTTTCGGCACAGAAGGGGCAGCGCAGCCACGGCACCTCCCACCCGATGCCGCAGCGCCCGCACCTGAGCCACCGCTTCCGCTCGAGGCCGCGGAACTCCGCGAGCGTGGGCCAGGCGCCGCACACGGGACAATAGCCCTCCCACCACGCCCCCGATACGTCGTTGCCGATCATGCGCGCACATGCCCGGAGCAGCGGCACGGCCGCGACCTGTGCCACGACGCGCAGCGTGGACGGATCACCTGTCGCGAGCGCATCGATGCGCGCATCGTCCTGACGGATCGCGGCCTCCAGCAGCTCGAGCGCGTCGAGGCGGTGAGTCGCGCCCCCCCCGTCGAGACCGGCGAGCTGCGCGAGCTGGCGCACGAAGCGGCGCGCAGACCGGCCGTGGATGCCAACCTCGGCGGCGTGCAGGAGGGGTGCGCGGGCAGGACGGCCGGGCACGTTAGCCCGCACGGCGGCATCCCAGGTCGTGGCGTCCTGGCTCTCGGCCAGGGCCGCCTCGACCAACGCCAGCCACGTTTCGGATTCAGGGTTTTTCTGCCGAACGTCTGCCAGGCGCTGTGCCTGCTCCGCGGTTAGGTGCCGGCGTCCGGTACGGGGCCAGAGCATTTCACCTTCGCGGTCCTGCATGGCGTCTTGTAGTAGGGCTTGTTGCCCGCGTGCATCTGCACGACGGAACCGTGATTTCCAGGATCCGCACCGGGTCCACCACCGCGCGCCCGCGCCACTTCTGGGCTCGCGCACGCAGCGATGCTCGTCGCGACCACCAGCGGCGTCCACCAGCGTGCGCTCACCGTTTCAGCCCCCTAGCCCCCACCGGAAGCCACATGGCGCACGGCAATGGAGTTGGAAGCGAACAGGACCACTACACGCAGCAGGAAGCCGCCGAGGAGCACCATGAGTGCGGGGTTTCGGAAACCCGCGCCACCGCTTGGTCTCAAATGGAGCCGCAGCGGCCACAGGATACCGGCCCCCACGACACCGGCGAGGAGCAGGAATCCCCAGAAGCTGATCCACACCTGCCTGATCGGCCACAGCGACGCGATGAAGATGATGAGAATCACCAGCTCGACGATGAGCGTCTGGGCATCGAACGACTCGAGCCAACGAATCGAGCGTTCGGATGCACCTCTGCGGCGACTGAAGAGCAGCAGCGCCGCGGCACCGGTCGACGCGCCGGACGCGAGAAACAGCGCGCCGAGCCACGGGCTGTCAGCCCAAATCGGCCGGTTCGTG
>QHUE01000113.1 GCA_003221825.1 Gemmatimonadota bacterium | reverse complement strand
GCAGGCCGAGCACGGCGCCGCTCGCGGCCGCAAAGGTGCCGCTCTGCTTCAGGCTCCGGCTCGGAAGCTTCGGGTCCTTCGGCAGACCGTACACCTCCGGCTCATCCACGAGGAGGTAGAACGAGTTGAGGCCGCCGAGCGGGCCATTCGGATCGTCGCCGTACAACCGCGCGCGCTTCTCGCCTTGGGCCTTGAGCTGGACGAGGCGTTTGTTCGCCCGCTGGCGCAGTTCGGCGATAGGACCGAACTGGATCGAATCGGTCGGGCAGGCTTTGGCGCAGGCCGGCTCCAACCCCACCTGCATCCGATCGTAGCACAGGGTGCATTTCTGCGCCGTGCCCGCGGCCGGGTTCATGTCGATCACGCCGAAGGGGCACGCGGCGATGCAGGCGCGGCAGCCGTTGCACACATCCGACTGAATCACGACCGTATCGAACTCGGTGCGGATGATCGCGCCGGTGGGACAAACCTCGAGACAGCCCGCCTGCACGCAGTGCTTGCACACATCGCTCATCATCAGCCAGCGGCCGTTGTACGGCCCGTCGAACTGCTCGATGAACTTCACGTGCCGCCAGTGCAGCCCGTCGAGCTTGCGCGTGTTGTCGTAGCTGTCCCCCGACAGCTCGCGGATCCCGCCATCCTCGGCGGGCAGCTGATTCCAATTCTTGCAGGCGACCTCGCAGGCCTTACAGCCGATGCAGATCGTCGTGTCGGTGTAGAAACCCATGGCCTCCGGCATATCAGGCTTTCTCCACGTTGCACACGAAGGCCTTGCCCTCGTGGATCGACACGTTGGGGTCGCCCACCCAGGATGTCAGGTCATTGACCACATCGCCCGTGGACAAGCCGCTCCAGCCCCAGTGCCACGGCATGCCGACATGGTGGATCGGCTTTCCGGCGATGTGCATCACGCCGATTCGATCCGTCACGAGAGCCTTCGCACGAATGTGTCCTCGTGGGCTCGATACGATCACCCAGTCGAGGTTACGGATGCCCTTCTCCGCCGCGAGCGCCTTGCCCATCTCGATGAACAACTCGGGCTGGAGTTCGGCGAGCCATGGCAGCCAGCGGCTCATCGCGCCGGCGAGATACATCTCCGTAAGCCGGTACGTCGTGATGACGTGCGGGTACTTCGGGTCGCCGACACTCGCCAGCGGGTTCCAGGCTTTGCCGGCCGACCAGACCTTGTGCACCGGACTCATCTGGTGTTTGGGGTACAGCAGGTTTTGCACGGGCGACTCGTGCGGCTCGTAATGCGTGGGCAGCGGGCCGTCCAACAGTCCTGCGGGGACGAACAGCCATCCCCTGCCGTCGCCCCGCATGATGAAGGCGTCGGTACCCGACAAGGCGTCGAGCGCGATGCCGTCGGGTTTTGGCTTCGCGTCGGGCGCCTTGGTCGCCGCAAAGTCGGGCACGTCGTAGCCCACCCACTTCCCGCGAGGGGGAGCCACGCCAGTTTTCGGGTCTGGCGGATTGACGAATGTGGGATCCCACCAGACCCACCGCTTGCGCTCGCTCCACGGATTGCCGCGCAGGTCGGCCGACGCGCGGTTGTACATCACGCGCCGGTTGGCGGGCCACGCCCAGCCCCACTTGAGGTGCGCGCCGGGCACGCCCGGCGGATCAGGCTCGCGCCGCGCGCTCATGTTCTGATCGGGCGCCGGATAGCACCCGCAGTAAATCCACGAGGCGCAGGTCGTCGAGCCGTCGTCCTTGAGCGCGGCGAAGCCCGGCAGGTGCTGGTGCGGGTCCGCCGTCATGTAGCCGTTGATCTCGCGCAGGATCTTCAGGGCGTCGGGCTCTCCCGGATAGATCGGCTTCACGCCGGGGTCCGGATCGAAGTCCCAGAGCAGGTTGTTCCACCCCTGGTCCCTGGGCGCCGTGCTGCCGGCGTACGCCTTCTTCATGCGCTTCGCGAGGTTGTGGTAGAACCAGGTGTCGGTGCGGCAATCCCCAGGTGCGTCGACCGCTTTGGAGTGCCACTGCAGCATGCGCTGCGTGTTGGTGAAGCTGCCGTCGTACTCCGCGATCTGCGTCGACGGGAAGAAGAAGATCTCGGTCTTGATGTCGCCGCTGTGTACCCGACCGTCCTTCACCTCAGGCGCCTGATACCAATACGTCGCGGTTTCGGTAAGCCAGTTGTCCTTGACGACGAGCCAGTCGAGCTGGCGGAGGGCAAGGCGCGTGGCGCTGCCGTTCAGTGACGTAGCCGGGTTCTGCCCGACGCAACACATCCCTTTGACCTTCCCCTCGGCCATGGCCGCGAACGTCGCGATGTGGGAGTGGTCCCCCAAGATCTTGGGATGCCACTCGTAGCCGAAGTCGTTGTCCGCCGTCGCGGCGGCGCCGTACATCGACTTCAGGTACGAGACGAGGAACTTGGGCGTGTTGCCGTAATAGCTCGTCGGCGTCGTTTCGGCGGCCATGTACGCCCGCAGCGACTCGTGGGGGCGGAGCGCCGAGGGCGCGTTCATGTAGCCGTGAATGCTGTGGTACAGCGTGGGCACGTCGGTCGAGCCCTGGATCGCCGCGTGACCGCGCAGCGCCATGACTCCAGCGCCCGGGCGGCCGACGTTGCCCAGAAGTAGCTGCAGCAGCGCGCAGCAGCTGATCATCTGCACGCCGTAGGTGTGCTGGGTCCACGCCACCGCATAGGCGAACGCGCTGGTGCGGTCGCGGCCCGAGTTGGCGAGCAGGGCTTCGGCGACCTGGATGAACTTGTCTTTGGGCGAGCCGCACACCTGCTCGACCATCTCCGGCGTGTAACGGCTGAAGT
>QHUE01000112.1 GCA_003221825.1 Gemmatimonadota bacterium | reverse complement strand
AGGAAGGCGGCCGCCGCGGTGAGCACCGTGACGAGCAAGATCGCGATCGCGGGAGTTCCAAACCGCGGATTGACCGCGCCGAGGGAGGGGTGCAAGAGGCGGCGGCGTCCCAGCGCGTACAGCACCCGCGTCGCCGCGACGAGGCTGCCGTTGAAGATCTTGAACAGCGAGAGCAACGCGCCCGCGAGAATCAGCCGCGCGATCCACGGGGTGCCAAATGCGCGCGCGAACGCGGCCTCCGTGCCGAGGTGCTGGCTCACGATATCGGTCCACGGATAGACCCAGGCCACTACGGCGATCACGAGCACGTAGAACAACCCGCCCGCGCTGATCGCCGCCATGATCATGCGGCTGAGTGAGGCGGCGGGAAGGTCAGATCGCGCTTCCTCCGATGCTTTCGGGATCGACTCGAACCCGGTCATGAAGTACGGCACGATCTGAAGGACCAACAGTACGGAGATGAATGGACCGGACGAAGCGAATAGAGGTTGTAGGTTCGCCGCGTTCCCGCGCGCAAACCCCAGCACGACAAACACCGCAAAGCAGGCGAGGAGCCCGAGCGTGGCGAAGTCCTGAAACCGGCCGCTCGTGCGGATGCCACGATAATTGACGAGACCGATGAGTGCCGTGAGCGAGAGACCCGCGACGAGCCGCGGCAGCGTAATGACTTTGCCCGCGATTGTGTACAGCGGGACGTCGTTCATCGCGGGAAAAATCCTCGCGAGCAGGTTGCCGATGGCGACGGCTTCCCAGGGGCACACGATGGCGTAGGCGAGCACCATCATCCACCCGGCGGCGAAGCTCACCGGCTGCGGAAACACGCGTTCGGTGTACGCGATTTCGGCACCGGCATCGGGGATCGCGCGCACCAGGCGGCCGTACGTCAAGGCGATGGGAAGCAGGAGAACCGTGCCGCCCAGGAATCCGAGCATGGCGCCGCCCGGTCCCCCGCGGGCGAGCCAGTCGTCCATGATGACCAGCCAGCCCACGCCCACCATGCTGCCGAAACCGAATGTGAAGTATTCGAGGGCGCCGAGGCTCTGCCGCAGGCTAGTAGGTCGTGACTCCAAGCTTGTCCTTTAACGCGGCGAGCAGCTGCTCAGCGCGGAGCTGACCGGGCGAGCCGGGCGGCGCGGCGCGCTCGAGGTCCCGCGGCGTGCGCGACGGGTCTGCCATGGGCCGGTACACCGCTTCGATCGTCACGCGCGTCTTGCCGGGCACATCAGGATCGGCCCAGAGACGCACGCGGTGCGTGCCCGCGAACTCCTGCGTTTCGAGAAACGCGTCGCGCAGGCTCACGAAATGCAGGGCAATCGAGTCCGCCGCGAGCAGTGCCTGCGCGGTCTGGGTGACGTCGGCAGGTGACGCGTTGATCACCGCGTGCAGCGCTTCGGGGACCGGTGCGAAAGACGGACGCGTCGTGGCCGGTGTGCAAGCGGCAAGGAGCAGCGCACAGATCACGATGGCCTTCATCTAATGCGTGTGCGGCGGCGTCCCAGGCGGGTCAACGTGTGGCGCGGCCTTGGCCGTATCCGCCCTTCCGTGCCCGTGCTCTTCGTCCTCCTCATGTTCATGGCCCGCAGCCCGGTCCGGGATCTCAGTTTGTAGTGTGTGTGTGGGAATCCCCGCCGCGTGCTCGAACATCAGCTTCCCGCCGAGTACTCCAGTCCACACGAGTCCCACGAGTCCGGCGATGCTCAGCGCCCGCGTGAGCGCCAGCTCTTGCGACGGCATCTGGAAACGCCGCACCATCTTCCACACGAGCACGACGGTGAAGACGCCCATCGTGAGCAACGCCATCGTCTCGTGCTTCTCCATGATCTCGTGAGCCGCTTGGCCATGCTCGATTACGTCGGAGGCAAGCTCGCCGGCGACAACAGCCGCCCAGCCGCCGATCACGCCGGCCCACAGCGTCCAAATGGCGGCCCACATGAGCGATTCGCGCTTCGTGGCGGCCGCCGCGAAATCGAACAGCACGGCCACGAGGAGGAGAGCAGCTGGGAGATCGTTGAGTACAGCGTGCCAGCGAGGAGCGTCGTAACCGAGCATTAGAGTCCCAGGTTGCTGACGATGGGAGGATTGGACGAGTAGTCGTAGAAGCCTTTACCGGACTTTCTTCCGTGCATCCCCGCAAGCACCATGCGCTTGAGCAACGGCGGCGGCGCATACCGCGCCTCGCAATACTCCTTGAACATGATTTCGGCGATGTGGTGCGTCGTATCGAGCCCGACCAGATCCAGCAGCGTCAGCGGTCCCATCGGATATCCGCACCCGAGCTGCATGGCCTTGTCGATGTCGGGCACGCTGCCGACGCCGCGCTCCACGGCCCGAATCGCATCCAGCAGATAGGGCACGAGCAGCAGGTTCACGATGAAGCCGGAGTTGTCCTTGGCGGCGACAGGCTCTTTGTGGAGCGAGGCGGCGAACGCGAATACGCGCTTGAACGTCTGGTCCGATGTCGTCACCGTCCGGACGACTTCGACGAGCGGCATCAGCGGCACGGGGTTGAAGAAATGCAGGCCGGCGAACCGATCGGCGCGCTTGGTGGCCGCCGCCAGCTCGGCGATCGTGAGGCTCGAGGTGTTCGAGGCAAAGATCGTCCCCGGACCGCACAGCCCGTCCAGCTCCTTGAAGAGCGCATTCTTCAGGGCCAGGTCCTCGGTGATCGCCTCGATGACGATGTCCGATTGCTTCAGGTCTCGGACGGTGGTCGTGAACGTCAGCCGTTTGAGCGTCGCGTCGCGGTCGGCGGGCTGCAGCTTTCCTTTTTCCACGAACTTCGCGAGCGACTTCTCGATACCGGCGCGGCCGCGATCGAGCACCTCCTGGGACACATCGCGCACGATGGTGTCGTAGCCGACACTGGCGGCGACCTGCGCGATCCCGCTCCCCATCAACCCGCACCCCAGGACTCCGACTCGCGTGATATCGGTCATCAGCTCCTAGCCTCGTGGTTTCGGCCTTGGATTCTCGAAGGCTTTGCGCACTTCTTCGGCGATGCGGACGAACGTTTGCGCGCCCGGCAGGGCGTCCTGGCTGGACGACGAGCGAATCTCGCCGCGCTCCAGCCGGTCGAGCACCTGCTCGAGGGCGATCTGCATCCGCTCGTTGGCTCCCCGATACGTGCGGGCGATTGCCGCGCCGCCGATCGTCAGGCCAACGCCGGGAACGAGCATCAGGAGCTGCGCGAGGGCGAGCGGCGGCGCGATGAGCGCGGTCGCCCCGGTGAGGCCCCACCCGATCACCGCCAGCACGGTGCCGCCGGAGATGCGTTTGGTACGCTGCTGCCGGATATCCGCCTCGAGCCGCACCAGGCAGAATCCCGGCTCGAGTTGGATGACCTGCGCCGTGATCTCGTCAGCCTGGGCGAGCGAGTAGCGGCGCTTGCCGGCGAGGGCTCGCTGAATCGAGGCGAACGCGCCCGCTTTCGGCTCCCACGACGTGCGATCGGCGTAGTGCCGTTTGGGTTGCAGCAACGCTTCGTCGGTCATCCAGCGGCTGAGCGCGCGCTCGACCGTCGCCGGATCGCCGGGCACGACGCGGTGGGCGACGATCGACCGCGGCCCCGTGAGCCACGCCCACGTGCCAGTGGCCACTTCCGGCGTGATGCGCGTCTGCTCTTCGAGCATCGCCTGGCGCAGATAGCGATCGGGAATCCCGACATCCTTGCCGAGCGCCAGGACTTCGTTGTTGGTGAGCCCTTCACCGATGTCGCGCTCTCCCGCCTGCAGCTCGGCGGCGCGCTTGATGATGCGCTCCAGCGCGTCCCGGCTGATGAGCTCGCCACCCTTCCCCATCAGACTTTCGCCTTCCCCTTATTTCGGAGCGCCGGCAACCGCTCGCCCGCCGTGCGAGCGGGAAGGGCGCGGCTGCCGGAGTCGGCGATCTTCTCCATGAAGCCTTTGAACAGATCGATCGGAATCGGAAAGATCGTCGTCGAGTTGTTCTCCGAGGCGATTTCGTTGACGGTCTGCAGATAGCGCAGCTGAATCGCGGCGGGCTCGGCGCCGATGATGTGCGCCGCTTGCGCAAGCTTCTCTGCCGCCTGCAGCTCACCCTCGGCGTTGATGACCTTGGCCCGCCGCTCGCGCTCGGCCTCGGCCTGACGCGCCATCGCCCGCTTCATCTCCGGCGGCAGATCGACGTCTTTCACTTCGACGGCCGACACCTCGATGCCCCAGTCCTCCGTGCGCGTGTCGATCGTCTGGCGCAGGATCGCATTGATCTTGTCGCGGTTCGCGAGCAGCTCGTCCATCTCCGTCTCACCCAGCACCGACCGCAACGTCGTCTGCGCGAGCTGACTCGTGGCGTAGAGGTAATTCTCCACTCCCACCACGGCCTTGTCGGGCGTCTTTACGCGCATGTACAGGACGGCATTGACCTTGATGGAGATGTTGTCGCGCGTGATCACGTCTTGGGGCGGGACGTCGATGGCCATCACGCGCAGCGACACTTTCTGCATCCGCGCCAGCACGGGAGGGAGAAAGATCAGTCCCGGCCCCTTCGTGGGCCGCAGACGGCCGAGCAGGAAGTACACGCCGCGCTCGTATTCGCGCAGCACGCGCAGGCCCGAAAAGAGATAGAGGGCGATCAGACCGATCGCCCCGAGCAGTATGTCGCTCACAGGGCCTCGACGATCACGGCCGCCCCCTGACCACCGCCAATGCACGCCGAGCCGAGTCCAAAGCGCTTCTGCTCGCGCCGCAGCGCGTGCAAGAGATGGATCGTGATGCGCGTCCCCGTGGCTGCCAACGGATGTCCGATCGCGATCGCGCCGCCGCAGGTGTTGGTGCGGCTGCGATCGAGCCCCAGCTCGCGCTCGACCGCCAGGTATTGCGGCGCGAACGCTTCGTTCACCTCGACGAGATCCATCTGCTCGAGTTTCATCTTTGCCTTCTCCAGCGCCTTGCGAGCGGCGGGCGCGGGTCCGATACCCATGTGTTTCGGCTCGACGCCGGCGACGGCCCACGCCACGAGACGGCCGAGCGGCTTCAACCCGTGCGCCTTCGCATACTCCTCACTCGCTATGACCGTGGCTGCACCGCCGTCGGATATGCCGGAGGCGTTCCCGGCCGTGACCAGCCCATCCTTCTTGAAGTACGGCTTCAATCCGCTGAGGATCTCGAGCGTCGTGTCCGGCCGCATGTGCTCGTCGGCGCGGAACTCGACTTCCTTCCCCTTCACCTTCACCGTCACGGGGATGACTTCGTCCTGGAACGCGCAGGCGTCCCACGCGCGCTTCGCGCGTTGCTGCGAGCCGACGGCTATTTCGTCTACTTCCTTGCGCGTGAGCTTGTACTTCTCGGCGAGGCTCTCGGCGGTCTCGGCCATGGACAGGCCGCACTGTGGATCCTTCAGCGCTTCCCAGAGCAGATCCTCGAGTGGCGCCGGCCCGAGCCGCAGTCCCCAGCGCGCCCCCCGCACCACGTGCGGCGCCTGGCTCATCGATTCGGCGCCGCCGGCGAGCACCGCCTCGGCCTCACCGAGCAGGATCAATTGCGCGCCCTGCGTGATCGCCTCGAACCCCGAGCCGCACAGCCGGTTCACGGTGACGGCCGGCGTCTCGATCGGGAGTCCGGCTTTCAATCCGACATGGCGCGCCATGTAGATGGCGTCGGCCGAGGTCTGGAGGGCGTTGCCGAACACGGTGTGTCCGAAGTCGCCCGCGGGAACGCCGGAGCGCTGGATGGCGTGACGGGCAGCGACCGCGCCCAAGTCGATCGCCGACAAGTCCTTCAGTGAACCGCCGAACGCCCCGAATCCTGTCCGCACGCCCGACAGGAAGACGACGTCCCTGGTAGCGCCTTGGGTTTTCATGTGAGCAACTCCATCATAAGTGGGCGGAATATGGGCCTGCGCCGAATGCGACGGTAGGTCATGACGCCAAAACACGAGCGGCGGATAGGTGTGTTCCCTATCCGCCGCTTCTCATCGCCCGAGCGCCGAATCGATTACCGCACGAGGTCCACCCATCCCGATTCGTTGGCAACGATCGCAACTCGTCCCAGACGATCGAAGGCGATATGGCGTGGCAGACCCCCGGTCTCGAGCGTCCCGACGCACGCCAGGGTATACGCGTCGACCATCGCGATCCGCCCGGCCGTTCGCAGGCTGGCGTACACCATCGCCTGGTCGGGCGTGAGCGCCACTTCGTCCACCGGGGTCTCGAAAGGCCGTCGCACAATTCTCCCGGTGGGCAAATGCACCAGGTCGATCCAACCGTGCTCGTTGCCGCAGTAGAGGCGCATGCCGTCGGACGAGACAGCGACGCCGAGCGGCCGGCCGCCGACCTCATAACGGTGAATGACCGCCAGGCTCCGTGCATCGAGCTCGAGGATCGAGCCGGCTTTCCAAGTCGGGACATACACACGGTTACCGGCGGGATGGATCACCAGCTCGGTGCACGCCTGCGGGAGCGGGGCGGATCGTAGGATGCGGCCGCCGTTGTCGGTCAGCGCGCACACGCAAAGACGATCGAGGTTGGTGGTGACGTACAGCGTTCGCGAATCCGGCGACAACGCCGCGCCGAGCGGATCACCGTCCATCGCGAGGGCGCCCATCCGGCGGCGCGATACGAGATCCACGACGGCGACGTCCTTTGTGAACTGATTGGTTACCCAGGCGCGATCGCCGGCCGGCGCGAGCACGACGCGCGTGGGGGCGATGCCCACGCGAACGACGCCTGTGGACGCGAGCGGTTGGAGCTGCAGGCGTTCGAGCACGGCCGCGTGCAGACGCGTGAGCCAGGCAGCACCGTCCCGCCCAATCGCCACGTCGAACGGATACCCGCCGATCCCGAGCCGGGCGTCGTGCACGCCGAGGGGCCTGCCGGGCGCGTCCTGCCCGCGAGCGACGCTCCGGGGGGCGGGCTGGGCCGGGGCTGGGAGGGCGGGGACGGCCGATGTCGTGCGAACGAGCTGACCAGATCTTGCGCCGCCACCCACCGCGGTCGCCGCGCTGGTTCCGTGCCGGGCGGCCGCAACCAGATACGGCTGCAATGCCAGCTCGTGCATCCCCGTGTCCCGACAGGCCGTCCGAAAGCGGAGGATCGCAGCGGCGATACCGCCGCGCCGGACGCGGGACCACGGCTGCCCCATCAGACGGCGCACCAGGCGGTAGCAGGTTGCGGGTTCGACGTGCGATTGGCGGGCCAGGGCGAGCAGCGATGCCCCGGTTTGCTCCGATTGCAGCACCCAGTAGAACAGCCGTGTCCACGCGGCCAGCTCCTCAAGAGGAGGCAGGCTGGCTCGACGCAACGTGCGGGCTACTTGATGACGGGTGCGGAGTCCGAGGAAGGTGGCGACGTCACCGGCGCGAGGGAGCAGGCCGTTCTTGCAAGCCAGCACGTCCACGACCGCGCGTGCGTCGCCCCTTACAGAGGGCATAGCCACATCGAGGATTTTCGCTAACGGCAGTGGCGGCATAGAGTGCTCGGCCGTGGGATTAATTCCTACCCGGACTCAACCAATCAGTGCCAAGCCTGTCAACTGGGGTTCAAACCAGCTCGGTGAGCGCTTGCGACCCCCCTGCCCGCGAGGGCAGGTGCCGAGCCATGTACTGGCTCGAACAGGGCGTTCCGCTTGCCGGGATGCAGGTTGGCGCTCGCGGCAATGCCCAGCCCGCCGACCAGCCCCGCACCAAGATCGGATAGGATGTCGCCGTAGAGGTTATTCGTCACGATCACGTCCAGGCGCTGTGGCTCACGCACCATTTCCAGTGCCAGCGCGTCCACGTACCTGTGGTCCGCGGCGATGTTCGGATATTCCCGGGCGATCGTTTTGAAGCGATCCTGCCAGATCCGGTGCGTGGGAATCGCGTTCGACTTATCGCTCATCGTCACGCGCTTCCGGCCGTGCGACCGTGCCCACTCGAAGGCCGCGCGGATGATCCGCTCCACGCCTTTGCCCGTGTTGACTTCCTCCGCGATGTGCTCGTCGCCGCTGGTGCGGCCCCGGCCGAGGTACTGTCCCTCCGTGTTCTCGCGGAAGATGACGAAGTCGATCGTGCCGGAATTGCGCAGCGGCGTCAGGTCCGGATGCAGCAGCTCCACCGGCCGGAAATTGACGTACAGATCGAGCTTGAATCGCAGACCCAGGAGAATGTCGCGGGCATGCTCATTGCCGGGGACGCGCGGATCGCCGAGGGCGCCGAGGAAGATCGCATCGACGTCGTCGCGCAGATGACGAAAACCGGCTTCCGGCAGCGTCTCTTTCGTTTCGAGGTAATGGTCGGCGGAATACGGAAGGTGTTCCCAGTTCAACGAGAATCCGTGCTTGGCCGCGACGCGATCGAGTATCGGGATCGCGGCTTCGATCACCTCGGGCCCGATACCATCTCCGGGGATAACCGCGATCTTGGCCGTCCGGCCGTCGGGCCGTCGGGCCGTCATTCAAAGCCCGTGGGGCGGCCACATGACAAACAATAGGCCCATCCCACATCCAACGCGTTGCCGCAGCCCTGGCACCGCAGGTCCCCTTCGCGCGGCTGACCGCAGTGCGGGCAGAAGCGCGCCTCGCGGTTGGTGGGCAGCACGCCGCCGCAGTACTCGCATTGATTGGCCGCGAGCGCATCCTTGGACCGTACCACGGGTGGGGTCGCCCGACGCGTACCCGGCGGGACGAACGGCACCGGCACGGGATTCTCTCCGGTGGTGTCTACCAGCTCCTCGTTCTCGTCTTCGTCCGATCTTGCCGGCGCGTAGGCACGATCGGCGAGGAGCACGCGCTCGGCGGCGCGGCCGTTCACCATCACCTGCGCGTCCGGGAAGCTGCGAAAGTAGGCGGGGTCGGGATTGACGCCCGAGATCTCCCGCTGCATCGCCTCGCGCACCGTCTCCGGTTCGAGCTGCAGGTAGCTGCGCTCGCCCGCCAGCAGCCGGAGCACGGCCATTTCGTAGTCCTGATGCGTCGCGACGTTCAGTCGCGACCGGTTGGAGCGATACGGGACGAGACGCTCGTAGACCTCGGAGGCGGGGAAGGGGACCGCGACGCGCGTTTCCCGGGCGAGCGCCGCGACGAGGAGGCCGAACAGGCGGTCGAGCTCGTCCATCAGCTACGCGCCATTCCTCCAGGCGCTCATCCAGCGGTCGTAGAGCACGGGTACGACGCCGCCCTGCTGCAGCACCTCCACGCCCGAGGGATCGCGGTACGCTTTGCGGTAGAACACGTGCGTGACGCCGGAGTTGATGATCAACTTGGCGCACATGACACAGGGCGACGCGCTGACGAAGACGACCTTGTCGCGCACATTGCCCGGCGCCTTGACCAGCGCGTTCATCTCCGAATGGATGCAGCCACAGTTGCCCGGCACCGCCGAGTCGCATTTGTTGGGCAGGCCGCGCGCGTTCCCGTTGTACCCGATCGCGAGGACGTTCTCGAGCCGCTGGTCGGTGATGACCGTTCCCACTTGCAGGCGCACGCAGGTCGAGCGCTTGGCCAGCTCTTCCGCCATACGCATGTACACCTCGTAGAGCGGTATCCGATCGGCGGGAAGCGACTGATCGGCGGCTACCAGGTGGTCTTTACTTGCTGCGCTCATGCAGCTCCTTATCGGGATCGAAGTCCATGTATTTGCCGCGCGCCCGCTGCTGCGCCAGCCAGGTGTCGAAACCGGATGGAATCAGGCCGTTGGAGCGCTCCTGCTGGTCGGCGGCGCGGATCGCCAGGGCGTTCGCGTACTCGTTCTTGACATGCTCGTTGTGGCCGCGCACCCAGCGCCATTCCACCGTGTGCGCGCCATCGACCTGGTCGAGCTTCTGCCAGAGATCGGCGTTCTCGAGCGGGCCCGTTTTGCGGCGCCAGCCGCGAGCTTTCCAATCCTTGCGCCACTCCTGCATGCCTTTGACCAGATACTCGGAGTCGGAGACGAAGTGCACCAGCGCATGACGCCATTGGCGCCGAATCCATTCCAGCGCCGCGATGGCGCCCGCCAAGGCCATCTTGTTGTTCGTCGTTTGCGGCGAGCACTCGTAGAAATCCCAGCGCGCCACGCTGTCTCCCGCCGGCGCCTCAATCAGCGCCGCGTTGCCGCCCCGGCTCGGCTTCGTGGAATCGTTGCCCAGGCAGCTTTCGTCCGCATGCACGAGCACGAACGGGGTGGTCATGGCTGAATGACGACCGGAATGTCGGTATTCAGCAGGATCTCCTCGGCGTGCGAGACCGTCACGTCGCTGCGCCGTCCCGACCCGACATGGGCGCCGGCGAACAGGGCATCGCACCGGCGCTCGCGAAACGCGCGACGAGCGCGAGCGCGCGTTGCGCCGTTTCGCGGCCATCGTACGCCACCGCGCAGGAATTCATCGGCGACGGCTTGCTGCCGCACACGACGACGGACCGCTCTGCGATGCGAATCAGCGACGTGACCGTCCCGCCGAGGACGTCGGCCCGCGACGAACGGCCGCGGCGGCCCACCAGCGCCATGTCGACGTCGCGCGCCAGCTCCGCCAGCTCGGTGTCCGGGTCGCCGTGCTTGAGAATCGTCTCGACTGCCAACCCGGCGTCGGCGACGCGCTCCTGCGCGCGCTGCAGCAGCTCGCCCGCATCGGAGGTGCGGCGGCCCTTGCCGTGCCCCTCCCGCACATGTGCCACCACCACCGTGGCCTTGAACCGCTGGGCGAGATGGACTGCCTGCTCCAGCGCCTCGTCGGCGTTGGGACTGCCGTCTAGACCCACGAGCAGGCGTGTAAACACGATTCGGAGCGGCGCTCAGGGGAGCACCGCGAAGCTCTCCAGATCATGCAGCCGGAATGTGAGCAGCTCACCGGTCATCGGGAGCCGCCCTGCCAGTACGTCGTCGCGTTCACTCATCTCCAGGCGCTCGGCCACCACGACATATTCGGTGCCCCGGCGCCGCAGCGCTACCCGCCGCCGCTCGCGGACCGCCCGCTCGAGTGCATCGAGCGCCTCGGGCGTCAGGGAGCGGTATTCAGGTATCGCCGGGGGACGCGCGCGCACTCAGCCCACCGTGATCGCGCCGGCCCCGACCCCGGCGCGCGTGATGCGGCCGATCCGCGCCGCCGCCGGAGTCCCCTCCCGCTCCAGCGTCGCGAGCAGCGCGCCGGCCCGATCGGGGTCCACCGCGATCAATAACCCACCCGACGTCTGCGCGTCGAACAGCAGCACGCGAATCGGCTCCGGGACTCGAGCGGCGAAGCTGACGTGGGGGGACAGGGCGTCGCGGTTGCGTTTGGTGCCGCCTGGCACCGCACCGCGCTCGGCCAGCGCGGCCGCCTGGGGGAACAGCGGGACGGACGCCGCATCGATCTCGGCGGCCAGGCCGCTGGCCATGAGCATGTTGTGCAAGTGACCCAGCAGGCCGAACCCCGTGACATCGGTCGCGGCATGCACTCCGCCTCCCGTCGCGCGCATCGCGCGCGCGGCGCCGGCATTCAGCGTGGCCATCGATCGCACTGCCTCCGCGAGATCAGCCGCGGTGGCGAGATCACGCTTCAGCGCGGTCGTGAGCACGCCGGTGCCGATCGGTTTGGTCAGCACGAGGGCGTCGCCGGCCCTCGCCCGCGCGAGCGTCACGATGCGGTTGGGATGCAGCTCGCCGATCGCGACCATGCCGTACTTGGGCTCCGGATCGTCGACCGAATGTCCGCCGAGCACGAACGCGCCCGCCTCTTTCGCGATGTCGGCGCCGCCGCGCAGCACCTCGCCGAGGAGCTCGTAGGGGAGCGTGTCGCGCGGCCAGCCGACGAGGTTCAGTCGGCACGTGGCGCAAGACCTGCGCCAACTCGGCGGGGCCGAGCTTGCAGGCTCAGCCGGCGCCGTGCGACAGCGCAGTCAGTCGAATCGTGGTCATGTGTCCTGCGAAGATAGCTACGAAAGACGCCAGGCGAGCAGGGCACCCGCAACGAGATAGCGGAGAAGCTCCCCAGCCTCTGCGACTACGAACGCGCGGCCCAGTCCATTCCGTTCTAGGAGTTGCACGGGAACGGTTGCGAGAATCCCCACCAACAGAAACACCAACCACCATTGGCCGCTGCCCAGCGAATCAAACCATAACGAAGCGAAGAGAGTCAGCGCGAGGGCTTCGAGAGCCCTCCAGTAAAGCAGTGTCCCTGGAATGTTGGCGAGAACGCCGTCCCCCAGGCGGCTCAGGATTCGTAGGACGCCGGCAACGATAAAGAGATTGACCCACAACGAAACCCCAAACCAAACCGCAACCAGGAACCACGCGAGCACCAACCGGCCAAGCGTCACCCTAGTGCGACCCGCGGTATCCCGGACCCCTGAGGCCCCGGCCCGGACGCGCGCTCGTCATCTGCCCCTGCTTCAACACCATCTGCCCATTCACGAACACGTACTCAATCCCGACCGACGTCTGATGCGGCTTCTCGAACGTCGCGCGATCGATCACGGTCGCAGGATTGAAGACGGTGATATCGGCGAACATCCCGGGCCTCACGAGGCCGCGATCGGCGAGACCAACGCGCTGCGCCGCGAGCGACGTCATCTTGCGCACTGCGAACTCGAGCGGCATCAACTTTTGATCCCGCACATAGCGGCCGAGGATGCGGGCAAACGACCCGTAGGAGCGGGGGTGTGTGCCCTGACTGCCGAACGGGCCGTCGGGCGCGACGCCGCTCGCGTCGGTGTTCACGGCGACCCACCATTCCTGCATCGCCGCCCGCACGTCGGCCTCGTCCATGAGGAAGTAGATGGCTCCGCTGTGCGCGTTATCGGCGATGATGAGGTCGAACATCGTCTCGATGGGATCGCGGTGGCGTTGCGCCGCGATCTCGGAGAGGCGCTTCCCCTGGAGATAATGCAGCGAGTCTTCAAAGGGGAAGACGATGACGCCCTGCGGCCCTTCGGTGGCGCGGTAAAAGCGGTCCATCATTTGGGGCGGCGCCAGCAGCTCGGCGCGGAGTCGCGCGCGGATGATAGGATTGCGCAGCCGCGCGATGAGCGAATCATTCCCGCCCGAGTGAGCCCACGCCGGGACAGACGCGTCGAGCGAGGTCGCCCCGGCGAGATAGGGATACTGGTCGGCCGTGATGTCCAGCCCCGCGGCGCGCGCCGAGTCGATCCGGGCCAGCACGTGCGGCATCCGGCCCCAGTTGCGCCGTCCCGACACCTTGAGATGCCAGATCTCGGCGGGGATCTCGGCCTCGCGGGCGATGCGGAACGTTTCGTCCAGCGCCTGGTCGATCTGGCCGCCCTCGTTGCGCATGTGGGTCGCGTACACGCCGCCGTGTCGCCGCGCGGCTTTCGCGAGCGCGATGACCTCCTCGGTCGGCGCGTAGATCGCGGGCGCATATTCGAGCGCGGTCGAGACGCCCAGTGCGCCTTGCTCCATAGCCGTGTCCACGAGCGCCACCATGCGGGCCAGCTCCTCCGGCGTCGCATGACGATCCTGCTTGCCTACGACGGCGAGGCGTACCTGCGTCGCCCCGACGAACGTCGCGATGTTGACCGTGCTGCCGGATCGTGCGAGATGCGCGAAGTAGCCGTTCAGATCGCGCCAATCCTCCTGCACGCCGTACTTCTTCATCCACGCGGAGTCGTCGACGACGAGAAGGTCCGTGAGTGGTGCGACTGAGCCGCCTTCGCCGGTGACTTCGGTCGTAACGCCCTGGCTGATCTTGCTCAGCACGCGGTTGTCGATCAGGACGTTCGTCTCGGACTGGCCGAGCATGTCGATGAATCCGGGAGCGACCACCAGGCCGGTCGCGTCGATCGTGTCGCGCGCCTGCGCGCCGTTCAGATAGCCAACCGCGGCGATGCGGTCGCCGGTGACGGCAACGTCACCGGCGTAGCGCGGATTGCCGCTGCCGTCCACGATCCAGCCGCCCTTGAGGATCACGTCATATGGTCCGTCGTTCGCGGCGGAGCCGGCCGGGCCGCAGGCGGTGATCAATAAGGTGATCAATAGGAGGAAGCACAGACGGCTGATGGCCGATGGCGTTTTTGTCATTTCCATGTGGCTCTCAGGGAATCGGGCCGGATGACCCGGCCGCGGATAATGACCATCGCGATGTTGCGCGTGCTGAGGATGTTGGCCGCGGGGTTGCCGTTGAGCACGACGAGGTCGGCGACCTTGCCGGGCGCCAGCATGCCGAGGGAGTCGGCGTGGAGCAGTTGCGCGCCGCGGCGCGTGGCAGCGGTGATCGCCTCGAGCGGGGTCAGACCGGCCGCCACGAGCAGCGCCATCTCTTCGTGGAGCGAGTAACCCGGGATGAGGAGTTGATTCGCGGCGTCCGAGCCGGCGGCGATCGGCCCCCCAGCGCGTTTGTACTCGCGCACGAACTGATCCTGGCGGCGGCGCGAACGGCGAAACGCGGCGAAGTCGCCCGTGTGCCATCCGGTGCGGCGCAGCAGACTCGGCACGCTGCGGACGCTCTGCGCGTTCTCGGGCACGTCCTCCATCCCGGGACGCGTGAGCAGAATCGGGTTGTCGAGACGCGAAAGGATGTCGTGCACGACGAGCGTGGGGACGATCGTCACTTTGGTTTGCGCGAGCGAGCGCGCGGTGCGCGCGACGGCGCCGGAGTCGAGGCCCGCCCACCCCTTTTCCTCCGCCGTCCATCCCGCGAGAAAGCTGTTGTGCGCCGTCGCGTACGACGGGTCACCGGTCGCCGCCTGGACGACGCCGGCCATGTGCTCGATCGAGATGACGCCGGCGCGCGCGGCGGTCAGCGCGTCGGTCTTCCCGAGATGCGCGGCGACCGGGAGCCGCAGCTTCTCGGCCTCGTCGAGCAGCGGCCGCAGCAGCGCCGGCGTGACCTTCGTGTAGATCTTGAGATAGTCGACTCCGGCCACCGCATGCTGGTCCACGGCGCGGCGCGCCTGCTCGGGGGTCGCGATCCCGGTGGCGTTGGGGTAAGTCGGTGGCACACCGTCGATCATCGCGCCCGCGCTGAACATGCGCGGCCCCACGAGAGATCCCAGGTTCAGTGCATTTCTGAGCGCGAGCACCGTGTCGCTGCCGCCGTGCAGATCCCGTACGGTCGTCACCCCCCAGGCGACATAGCGTCCCGCGGCCCACCGTTCCACGTGCGCGTGCGCGTCGATCAGCCCCGGCATCACGGTCTTCCCCACGAGATTGATACGCTCGGCGCTCTTGGGAATCGGGATTTCGTTGACGCGGGCGATCGCGTCGATGTGGCCGTTGCGGATGATGATGAGCGCGTCCTGCTTCGGCGCGCCACCCGCACCGTCGATGAGCGTCGCGCCCTCGAGCGCGATGACCGAATCCTTCGGTGGCAGGAGCTTGTTGCAGCCGGCGAGGAGCAGCAGAGCAAGCGCGACGGTCGGACGGCCTGACGGCCGGACGGTCACTTGGGATCTGCCGATGTGTGATCGTGAAGGATGCGCCACCGATCTCCCTGGCGCTGCAGCACCAGCGTGAACGGCCCACTCGCCACGACCGAGTCGCGTCGCGACAGCTTGAAGCGCGCGGTGGCATAAGCAAAGTCGGGCGTCAGCACGCGCACGTGCAGCTCGTCGAACGAGAGCGAGTCGCGCGACTTGCCGGGGGCGAAGTAATTCTTTTGGTAGCGGTCGTACATCGCCTGCCATCCATACATCAGGTGACCGCCCGCCATGTAGCTCGTCAGCGTGTCGTTCGCATAGTCGCCCATGAACCCGGCGAGGTCGCCGCGATTCCAATCGGCGGCGGAGCGTTGCAGCATCGCCGCGATTTCCTCGGGCGGATTCCCCAGCGGGATCTTGGGCACTGAACAGGACGTCAGAAGCAACGCGAAAAAGAGAAAACGCATGAGTCTCCTTAACGTCGCCGCGGGAGCGTCTCGACGAGACGCTCCCGCGGGTGTCAGAGCGAGTCTTGTTAGCGGCGACGTTTCTTCTTGGCTGCCTTTTTCTTCTTCTTCGCCGTCTTCTTCCGGGCTTTCGGCCGCGCCTTCTTGGCCGCTTTCTTTTTCTTCTTGGCCTTCGGCTTGGGCTTGGAAGAGGGGCGCGACTCTTCCATCGGCATCGACGATGGGGTCGGCGCAGGCGCGGGCGCCGACGGGAACATCGGCTCCATGAACCCCGGTCCAGGCCAACTGCTCTCCGTGAACTCCGTCTGCTCAAGCATCGGATCTTCTCCTATGCTGGGAAGGTGCAGGGGCGTCGTCGGTGGCCTATAGCTTACCCCGGGATTTTGACCTCGCAAGTGACACGGGCTACCGCGTTTTGGGTCTCCTCGATCGCGGCCCGCCGTGACAAGTTGGCT
>QHUE01000332.1 GCA_003221825.1 Gemmatimonadota bacterium | reverse complement strand
CCGGGTCCTGCGTAAAGAGCGCCCCAATTTCCAGTTGCAACGGCGTGGCCACCGGAATCAGGCAGCGCCGACACTCGCCTTGCACCACCGTCTGCGCCGTCCCCTGCCAATAGAATCGGCCTTCACCGATCGACTGCAAGCGGCCGCGCACGGCCACCGGCTCCTTTAGCCTGAGCTCCGTGCCTTCCAGTGCCGCGTCGTCCTGCCGGAGCTCGCCCTGGGTCGCAACGGCCCCATTCCGGGCCAACTCCCGCAAATCGACTCGCAACATGGTGAGCGAAGCTAAACCCTTGTGGCACTTGCGTCAACGGCGTCGCGCCTACGCCCGCGCGGGAAAGAAAAACGCGACTTCCCGTGCGGCGTTTTCCGGCGAGTCGGAGGCGTGGATCGCGTTGCGTTCCTTCGATTGCGCGTACAGGCGTCGAATGGTGCCCGGCTCAGCCTGCGCCGGGTCGGTCGCGCCGATCACCTTCCGCAGATGCGCGACCGCTTCATCGCGCTCGAGCACCAGGGCGAGCGCGGGTCCGGAAGTCATAAACGAGACGAGGGGTCGGAAGAACGGGCGCTCGCGATGGACTTCGTAGAACGATTCCGCGCGCTCGTCCGTCAGGCGTACCATCTGCGCCTCGCGGATATGAAAGCCCTCGGCCTCGAGGTGGGCGATGATTTTCCCCGTATGCCGGGCCGCGACCGCATCGGGCTTGATGATGGCTAAGGTCAATCGGGCGCTCACAATCTCTCCTTCAATAACGGTACAACGTCGGCGGGACGCTTCATCACGCTGATCCCCGCTGTCGCCAGCGCGGCCATCTTCTCCGCGGCCGTTCCCGATGAGCCCGAGATGATGGCGCCGGCGTGACCCATGCGCCGGCCCGGCGGCGCCGTCTGGCCCGCGATGAATCCCACCACGGGTTTTTTCATCTCGCGCTTCACGAATTCAGCGGCTTGCTGCTCGTCTGTGCCACCAATCTCGCCGATCATCACGACCGCGGCGGTCTCCGGATCGGCTTCGAATGCCGCGAGACAATGAATGAAGTTCGTTCCAATGAGAGGATCTCCACCGATCCCGACGCAGGTCGATTGGCCGAATCCATTGGTGGAGAGTTGATGGATGATTTCGTACGTCAAGGTGCCGCTTCGCGACACCACGCCGATCTTACCCGGCTTGCAGATGTTGCCGGGGATGATTCCCACCTTGCTCTTGCCGGGAGAAATGAGACCGGGACAATTCGGTCCGATGAGCCGTGCACCGCGCTCGTGCACGTACGGCAGCACGCGCGTCATGTCCAGCACCGGGATCCCCTCGGTGATGCAGACGATCAGGCCGATCCCCGAATCGGCGGCTTCGAAGATGGCCGACGCGGCGACCGCTGCCGGCACGTAGATGACGGCGGTGTTTGCTTCGCTCTCGTGCACGGCCTCGGCCACGCTGTTGAACACCGGGACGGCGTCCTCGAACCGCTGGCCGCCTTTTCCGGGCGTTACCCCCGCCACGACTTTGGTGCCGTACGCAATCATCTGCTTGGCATGGAACGACCCGTCGCGGCCGGTGATGCCCTGCACCACGAGGCGTGTCGTCTGATCGATGAAGACGCTCACGCCGCTTTCCCCTTGGCCTTCGCGACCGCCTGCTTCACCGCTTCGTCCATGTCGGCGAGCGCCGCAAATCCCGCCCGCTTGAGAATCGCAATGCCTTCCCCCTCGTTCGTCCCTGTCAGCCGGATGACGATGGGGACTTTGAGCGGAAACTCCTTCGTGGCCTGCACGATGCCGGTGGCGACGTCGTCGCCCCGGGTAATGCCGCCGAAGATGTTGAAGAGGATCGCCTTGACGTTTGGGTCACCCGTGATGATCCGGAGCGCGCTCACGACCTTTTGTGGATTGGAGCTGCCGCCGATGTCGAGGAAGTTGGCCGGCTCCCCGCCGTAGTACTTCACGAGATCCATCGTCGCCATCGCGAGCCCGGCGCCGTTCACGCAACAGCCGACGTTGCCGTCGAGCTTGATGAACGTGAGCCCGGCCACGCGGGCCGCGACTTCCGCGGGCGCCTCGGCGGCGGCGCGCGCCTGCTTGACGTCGCGGTATAGCGTGAAGCCGAGCGCCAGCGCCTGGTGCGAGAGGAGTCCGTACCGCGGGTCAATCGCCAGGCGATGGATCTGCTCGGGCGTCTTGGCGGCCACCTCTTCGATATCGATGCCGCCGGCGGGACTCACCATGAGCACCGGCCGCTGCGATGCGCGATCCACGATGATGCCGACGTAGCTCTCCGATGCGATCGCCGCGGCGGGGGCGATCAGCACCTTCTGGACGGTTAGACCCTTGATCGTCATCCCGAGGATGGCGGACGCCGCCGCCTTGGCGGCGTCGGCGCCGTCCGCCAGCTTCACGCCGCCCGCCTTGCCCCGGCCGCCGGCGTGGACTTGCGCCTTCACCACGACGGTGCCGCCCAACCGCTCCGCAATCGCGCGGGCCTCCGCCGGTCTGCTGGCGACCTCGCCCGGCGGTACCGGGATGCCGTGGCGCCGCAGGATGTCTCGTGCCTGGTACTCGTGCAGATTCACGCGTGCTCCTTCGCGATCGTCGTTCCGGCCTCTCCACGGAGCGCCGCGAGCCCGTCCGCGAGCTCGGCGATGATGGCGCGCTCGCCGCCGGTGCGCACAAACTCGGCGGCCGCCTCAACCTTGGGCCGCATGCTGCCCGTGCCCAGCTCTTTGCCGGCGAGCAAATGCTCCGCCTGCGCCAGCGTCAGCCGCCGGATTGCCTCCTGGTGCGGCGTGCCGAAGCCGCGGTACACGGCGTTCACATTGGTCAGGATCAACAAGACGTGCGCCCCGATCTCTCGTCCGAGAATCGCCGCGACGCGATCTTTGTCGGCGACCGCGTCGATGCCCTCGAGTCCCAGCTTGGGATCGGGGTACACGGGCGGACCCCCGCCCCCGCCGGCGATCACGATGTGGCCGGCGGCGGCCAGATCGCGCACCATCTGCTGCTCGACAATCCCCGCCGGCTTGGGACTGGGCGCGAGGCGCCGGCCGTCCCGCACGGGAATGCCGCGCGCCACGAGCCGGGCCTGCCGCACCGGATCGAGTACGTGCCCCACCGGTTTCGAAGGCGTCCGGAGATCGGGGTCGTCGGTCCGACACAGCGTCTGCGTGATCAGCGTGACGACGGAACGCTGCACGCCCGCCCCCGCGAGCGCGTTCTGGAGCGACTGCTGAATCATGTAACCCATCCACCCGGCCGTTCCCGCCACCAGCACGCCGAGCGGCAGCGGTTCCACCTGGTCGGCGGCGATTTCGTTGCGCGCCAGCTCATCGCCCACCTGCGGCCCGTTGCCGTGGACCAGGACGATATGCCATCGCGCCGCCGCGAGCTCGACGATCGGAACGAGGCTCGCCCGCGTGTGGCGAAACTGATTGCTGATCGTCGGACGCTCGTTGGGGGGCGCGACGGCGTTTCCTCCGAGGGCAACGACGATCGTTCCAGGAGCCGTCACGGCGGCGCAACCTAGCGGGGCCGCGGAGCTCGAGCAAGCTCTCCCAGCAGCTCCCGCCACAGCTGGGTGAACAGCTCGAGGTTTCCGGCGCTCAGCGCTGCGTTCGCCTGCATCGCCAGGCGATGCGCCCGCTCCCACCGCGCCGCCAGCGTCGTGTCGGTAACGATCTGTTCACCGCCCAAGAGCGCCGCGCGGGCCGTCAGGGCGCGCCCACTCCTTCCATCCAGCGTCACGTACACCTC
>QHUE01000326.1 GCA_003221825.1 Gemmatimonadota bacterium | reverse complement strand
GTGGGCCGCATTCGCGATGGTGCGGCCGCCGGCCGACGACGCCACCGTGCTCGGCGCGCAGCTCGTCGATACGCTGACGCGCAAGCGCCGGGTCGTGTGGCGGTTCGCACAGCTCGAGGATACACTGGACTATGTCGTGACCGACAGCGCGGGTCGTGGGTCCATGCTGGGAGCGGAGTGGCGGCGGCGCGCGAAGATGGTGGCGCAGAGCCATTCGCAGCTCGACACGCTGGCGCGCGCCGCGAACGCACGCGTCGAGTTCCCTGAGGCGGCGGGTCGGGCAGGGGGGGCGAGGTTTGAGCTCATCGTGGTCGCGGTGGATACGGCGCCAGTCTTTGCGCCGGCTATATGGCGCAGTCGTCGCTAGCACAGCGGGCGTGTGGCTCGCCGGCTGCCTCTATGGATTTGCCGGCGGCACGCTCCCCAACGTCAAGACCGTCGCCATCCTGCCGTTTGACAACGATACGCCCGAGCCGCGCCTGACCGCGGAGGTCAGCGACGCGGTACGCCAGGCGCTCGAAGGCCGGCTGGGACTACGCGTGGCCACGGAAGCGACCGCGGACGCGATCGTCCGCGGCCGTGTGGTGCGGTATGATCCCGACGTGCCGCAAAGCGTGCAGCCCGGCCTGGGGCAGCTGACGGTGACCAAGCGCAAAGTGCAGATCATCGTGGACGTCGAGATCGTCAACCAGCGCGACGGCACCACCGTCTGGAAGCGTCAGGGTCTCTCCGTGGACGGCGATTACGATCCCCCGGCGGAGCCGGACGGGCGCAAGGCGGCGCTGGCCAAGCTGGTCCAGCAAATCGTGGACGGGGCGCAGTCGCAATGGTGATCGCGTCGCGCCGCGGCGCCAGCTCCAGCGGCTGCCTCTTCTCGCTGCTCCTGTTCGTGGCGGCGCTGTACTACGGCGTGAACATCGGTGAGGTGTACTTCCGCTATTACCGGCTGGTCGATGAAATGCAGACGGAGACACGCATCGCGTCCGGACTCGACGATGGGACGATCCGGCGTCGCATTCAGGCTGCCATCGAAGAAATCGGTCTTCCCGATTCCGCGGGCAGCCGCCAGCTCCTGATCCGCCGCACCGCCTCACCGCGCGAGATCGTCATCGAGACGCGCTACAGCGAATCGGTGTCGCTACCCTTCTTCAATCACAGCTTTTCTTTCCACCCCAGAGCCGTGCAGCCGCTCTGAACACTGCCGCGAAGATTCGTACGCCCGAGGCCGCCGCAACCTGGCGGAGGGCTCAGGGCCGGGTCGTTTTCACCAACGGCGTCTTTGACCTGCTGCATACCGGCCACGTCGCGCTGCTCGAGGCGGCGCGCGCCGAAGGCGACGCGCTCATCGTCGGCGTCAACCGCGACGCCTCCGCACGCCGCCTGGGCAAGGGGCCCGACCGGCCCGTCGTCGCCGAGGGCGAGCGCGCCCGCGTGGTGGCCGCGCTCGCCGCGGTGGACTGCGTCGTGCTGTTCGACGAGGATACGCCGCTTGCGCTGATCCGCACGCTCCGGCCCGACGTCCTGGTGAAGGGCGCGGACTACGCGGCCGAGGCGATCGTCGGCGCGACGGATGTGGAGGGGTGGGGGGGGCGCGTCGTGCGCGTGCCACTCGTCAAGGACACCTCGACGACGCGATTGCTCGAGCGCCTGCGGCGCCGCTGATGAAGCTCCTCGTCGGCACACGCAGCCCGGGGAAGACGCGCGAAATCCGCGAGCTGTTCGCCGGGCTCCCGTTCGAGCTGGCGTTTCCCGCCGATCGGCTGCTCGAGCCCCTTCCCGAAGAAGCCGATCTCGAGCGCGGCATGAGCTATGTGGAGAACGCGGTCGCCAAGGCGCGGTACTACGCCACGCGGGGCGGCTTGCCTGCGGTGGCGGATGATTCGGGAATCGAAGTCGACGCGCTCGGTGGGGCGCCGGGTCCACGCTCGGCGCGCTGGTCGGCGAGCGCTCTTTTTCTCGCCGGAGCTGCAAATGACATTCGGGGAGGCTCCCCCCGCCGCGAAGCATCGCGTCTCGCACCGCGGCCGGGCCTTTCGCGCACTTATCGAAGTATTGTTACGCCGTTCTACGTAGTTTACTTGACGTAGTTATCTTGACGCAGTTCTTCGACGCCTTTTTTCGACGTCTTTTTTAGTCAGCCGGGGTGTGGCGCAGTCCGGTAGCGCGCCTGGTTTGGGACCAGGAGGTCGCGGGTTCGAATCCCGCCGCCCCGATTCAGCCGTCCACCTGCGGTCGCAGGTACTTCTCGTAGCAATCCTCGCACACGCCGTGGCTGAACCGCGCCGCGGACCGCGCTTCGACGTAGCGCTCGAGCGGCGTCCATACGCCGTCCGTGTCGCGAATGCGCTTGCAGTAGCTGCACATGGCCAGCAGCCCTTCCAATGTCATCAGCTCTTCCCGCAGGCCGAGGATCCGCTCGGCGACCTTGAGGCGGGCGACGAGCTCTTCGGGAATGATCGGCTTCGTGATGAAATCGTCCACGCCGGCTTTCATCGCCTCGAGGAAGTTGCCCAGGCCCGTGCGAATCGTCTGCATCATGAAGTAGGTATACGGACCCGGCGGCCGCGCGCGGATCTTCCGGCATAGCTCGATGCCGTCCATCGCCGGCATCAGCCAGTCGGAGACGATCACCCGGTGGCGCGAGACCTTCCAGAGGCCCCACGCGTCAACGCCATTCTCCACCGCGGTGACCTCGTGACCCTGCGCCGTCAGGATCGCCGTGAGTGTCCGCCCGGCGACGGCATCGTCCTCAGCGAGCAAGATCCGCATTATTCCTCCGACAACGAAGCGCGCTGCTGGCGCAGATAGTCCGTCACCTGATGCGCGATGGGACTGACGCGTTCGAACGCGTCCCGGGCCTCCGCGATGTCGCCGGCGCGTCCCGTCGTTTCGACGCGCTCGAGCCGCTCGGCGAGCTCGCGCGCGCCGATCGTCGCGGCCGCGCCCCGGTACGCGTGCGCGGCCTGCGCGATCTGGACACCGGTGCCGCTCGCCACGGCCCCGGCGAGCGCCGCCAGCCGATCGGGCGCCTGCCGTACGAATGTATCGATGATGGAATACAACGCTTGCTCGGCGCCGGCCTCGCGCAACGTGTTGCGGAATCCCTCCAGGTCGACCGGCGGCGCCGCCGCGGGGAGCGGTGCTGCTGGCGGCGCCCGGCGATCGCCACTCCCTTCGACGAGCGCGAACAGCTCGTGCGCCTTGAACGGCTTGGCGAGATAGTCCGTCATCCCGCGCGAGAGGCAGCGCTCGCGCTCTCCTGAGAGCGCGTGGGCCGTGAGCCCAATGATCGGCAGATTCTTGCCCTTGGGCAGCGCCCGAATCGCGTGGGTCGCTTCGAAGCCGTCCATCTCCGGCATCTGGATGTCCATCAGCACGGCGTCGTAGTCGTGCGCCCGCACGGCTTCCAGCGCCTCGCGGCCGTTGCTCGCGACGTGCACCTCGTGTCCCCGTTTGACGAGCATGGCGACCGCGACCTGCTGGTTGACGGGATTGTCTTCCGCGAGCAGCACGCGCAAGGATGCCCGGGACTCCGCGATGGTGTGGCGCGTGATGACTTCCGCGCTCCCTGTCTCGTC
>QHUE01000111.1 GCA_003221825.1 Gemmatimonadota bacterium | reverse complement strand
CCGCCGTGTCAGCCCGATCGTCATCCCACTGGCGGAAGTCTGGGAAGGGCAGACGTCAGACCCCACGGCAGTGGCAAGCATGCACGACGCCGACGGCCGGTATCTGCAGACATCACCCGGCCAGCGATTCACCGCCGTCTTTCAAGCACACAGCTCGGCCGAGCCACGCACGTTTTTCCTGGCGGCCCAGGGCTACTACACGGAGTGGGTCCGGGCGAGTTGGCTCCGGAGCCCGCGCGCCGATCATGGCTTCGTACCGTCCGATGCGGCGCTGGCGCGGGCGTTGGACCGCTGGCGGATGTCGCAGGATTCGCTCGAAGCGCTGTTCACCGCCACCCGCATCCCCACGCGCTGAGGTGCCTATGCGTGCATACATCGCTGTCGTCGGCGCCCTCTTGGTGGCGGCGTGCTATCACGGGCCGAGTATCTACTCGTTTGACCCTGTACGCCGGCCGACTGGCGTTGACGCCGATCTCAGGCTGGAGAAAAAGCGCGTGAGTGGTGAGCTCCTCGAGGTGCAAGACACCACCTTGATCCTGCTGACCGATTCCAGGAAGGTCGTGTCGGTGCCCGTGCAGGGGATTCGGTCAGGAGCGTTCGACAAACTTGGCGTGATGATTGGTGAGGGGATGGACCTCCAACCTGCGTTGACCAAGTTGCGGCCCTTCAGCCGCTTCCCATTCGGTCTCACACCCGAGCTGCGGGCCCGGTTGCTTGCGGTCTACGGGCAGACCGAGGTGGAGGTCGTGCGATGATCCTCATCCTGGCCGTCCTCGCAGCCCTCCAGTCGCCTGGCGACACTGCGCTCGCGAGCTTCGTCGCACGCGCTCGCGCCGGCACCGCGGCGCTCCGCCATCCGGACGCGGCGCGGCTCGCCGGCTACCATCCCGTTGGCCCTGATTTTCCCGGGATGGGCCGGCACTGGATTCACACGTCGCTGATTTTGCGGCCCACTCCTGATCCCGCTGCGCCGCCCGTGCTCGAATACGCCGAGATCGACGGGGTACCGACGCTGGTCGGCGTCGCCTACGCGGTGCTCGTCAACAGCGACACCGCGCCAGCATCGCTGCCCGTGCCCGCCGCGGCGTGGCATTTCCATCAGGGAACCGTAGACGAGGAGAGTTTTCTGCGCAGTCACGCCGGGGTGACCCATGTGATGCCCGGACCTCCCGGTCCGCGGCTCGCGGTCGTCCACGCGTGGATTTGGCTCGACAATCCCGACGGGCTGTTGGCCACGGACAACTGGGCGCTGCCCTACGCGCGTCTCGGAGTGCCTGTCCCATTGCATGGATCGCGCGCGGCAGCGCGAGCCCTCGCCCTCGCGGCGGGTGACGGCGGCCGGATGTATCTGGAAGCCCTGATCCATGCGGTGGGTCAGCCCAATGACGACGAAATGAAAGCGCTCGCGGCCGTCGTGAGGCGGCATCAAACGGAGGCTCGCGAACGCGGAGCGCGCGCAGCCGCGCTCGAGGCATGCTGGAATGCGCTCTGGGACGATGTGAAGACGGCGGTGCGGCCGGAGGTCTGGGAGCGTTTGGAAGCGCTGCGGTAGACCGTCAGACCGCCCGCCGGCCCGCCCGACCGCCTACCGTTTTACCGCCATCACCGCCGCGTAGGCATCGACATAACCGGCCCCGACTTCCCACGTCCCGTAGTCGGCCAGCGGCTTCGCAGTAGCCGTCAGCACATTCAAGACTTGATCGGGCGTTAGTGTCCCGCCCGCGGCTTCCTGCATGAGCGCGACGACCCCCGCGATGTGCGGCGTCGCCATCGAGGTGCCCGACGCGCACGTGTAATAGGGCTGATTCAGCAGCGCGATGTTGCAGATCCGGACATCGTGATTCAAGTCGTCCCCGTTGAGGACGGTACCCGTCGACGCGCGGGTCGAAACGATGTGCACGCCCGGCGCGGTGATATCGGGATGGTACAGCGGATCACCCGGGATGCCGCGCGAGGAGAAGTCGGCCAGCACGTGCGCCCGCGGCTCGTTGTCGGTCGGGACTAGCGGGTTCGAGCCATCGTCGAGCATGCAGTGCGCTTCCGAGTTGGTCGGGTCGGTGACCCCGATCTTGCACCCCGCCGCGACGCCGATGACCCACGGCGCCACGCTGTAGGGATTGAGTGTGTTCTGGTCCGGGCCATCGTTGCCGGCCGCGAACACGACCGTAATGCCCCGGCTCGTGACTTTCTTGGTCGCCTCGTTGATCGGATCCTTAGGATCGAATGCGCCGCTCGTTCCCCAGGAGTTGTTCACGACTTTGATGTTGTACTGCTGCTGACGATCGAGGATGTAGTCGAAGCCCGCGAGTGCCCAGAAGATGAACAGGATGTCGCCGGTGCCGATGCCGATCAGGTTGGCGCCCGGCGCGACGCCGGTGTAATAGCCGTTCGACGACGTGCCGCGCGCAGCCACGATGCCGGCGACGTGCGTGCCATGGCCGACCGACGTCTCGGAATTCGGGAGATTCTCCACCATCAGGGTGGCGCCTTTGCGAATTGGCTTGGGCGCGTCTTTCCCGAACGTGAAGAGATCGTTCTGATTGTAGAGGACTTTGACGTTCTGTACGGTGTACTGCGGGTAGGCCACGTCCGCGTTGTAGGCACCGTCGATCCCGCTGTCGAGAATCGCCACGCCGATGCCTTTCCCGGTAATTCCGGCGACGTGCACGGCATCGGCCCGAATGGCGGGCACGCTCTCGTGCAGCATGTAATAGTCGAGCTGTTTGTTGGCGTAGATCCCTTCGAGTCCCGGCAATGCGGAGATGGCGATGAGCTGCGCAGGCGTCGCGAGCGCCGCCACCATCGAGAAGTTGTCGTACTGTACGACGCCGGCGCCCGCGTTCAGAATCCCATTCGTGACTGCGTCCAACGTCGTCTGGGTCTCGTCGAAGTTGACGATGTAGATCGCGGCATCGCTGGCCACAGCATCGGCAGTCGCAGTGGGGGAAGCGGAGGGTGAGGAACTCTGGTCGCATGCCGCCAGTGCCAGCAGCACGCCCGCCGCGATGAGCCACCTGTGCATGGGGTCCTCGGGTTCAGGGATACCCCGAGGGCCTGCAAGCCATATGCCCGTTATGTAACCGCTGACAAAACAACAACCGGCGCGCGAGGACGTGGCGCCGGCGCGACGGCTTACTCGAGCTCCATCCGCTCCAGCGCGTAGCGCAGCCGCAGCATCGCGGTATCGAGCAGCCGCCGCGAGTCGTCGCGCAACGCGTCGTGATCCGCGAGCTCGGTCAGTAGCTCGAGGACGGCGTGGATCTGCGCCGTCGCCGATTCCACGATCAGCCGGCGATCGAGGCCACTGCGGCGCTCGACCACGACCGCGACTTCCTTGACCCGCCGATCGCTCCGCCTGCGATTCGCGACGGTCATCATGGGACCACCTCCCAGGTGCGTTCGCTGTTCAGCAGCGCATCCAAGTCGCCCTTGCCCAGCGCAGCTCCCTTTTGCGCGTAGAAATCGTGCTCGTACGACTCGGTCGGGCTGCAATACAACACGCCCATGGCCGTCGGGAATGGCGGCTCCAGCGCGGCGAGCAGCTGCGCCAGGGGGCGATTGGTTTCGTCGTGGACAAGGACGTCGGGGGCGGTGGCCGCCACAACTTCCAGCGCGATCGTACCTGGTTTCAGGCGGAGCGCTTTCTCCTTGTTCTTGCCGAACACCAGCGGCTTGCCGTGCTCGACGAGCACCTGGGCTTCGGGGGCGACTTCCTTCCCGGTGATATGGTCGAACACCGCATCGTTGAAGACGACGCAATTCTGCAGGATTTCGATGAACGACGCGCCGCGGTGCGCATGCGCCCGCTTCAACGTGGCGATGAGGTGCGCCTGCAGCGTGTCGATCGACCGGGCCACGAACCGCGCGCCGGCGCCGAGGGCAAAGGCGCAGGCGGAGACGGGATTCTCGATCGAGCCCAGCGGGGTGGAGGGCGAGCGCGTGCCGCGCCGCGACGTGGGCGAGTACTGGCCTTTGGTCAGCCCGTAGATCTCGTTGTTGAACAGGATGATCTTCAGATCGACGTTGCGGCGCAGCACGTGGAGCATGTGGTTGCCGCCGATCGACAACCCGTCGCCGTCGCCCGTCATCACCCAGACGTCGAGATCGGGATTCGCGAGCTTGATCCCCGTGGCGATCGCCGGCGCGCGTCCGTGCACGGTGTGGAAGCCGTACGTGGACATATAGTAAGGAAAGCGCGCCGCGCAGCCGATGCCGCTCACGAACACCGTGCGCTCGCGCACGAGTCCCATGTCGGCGCAGGCCTTCTGCACCGCCTTCAGAATCGCGTAGTCGCCGCAGCCCGGACACCAGCGGACCTCCTGGTCCGAGGCGTAGTCCTTCGGCGCGAGCTGGGCGTCGGTGATTGTAGTGACGGTCACGAGATCTTCCCGATCGCCTGAGCGATCTCGGTTACCCGGAACGGTTTTCCCGTCACCTTCGGGAGTGACTCCGCCGGAATCAGATACTCGGCCCGGAGCAGCTTCACAAGCTGGCCGTTGTTCATCTCGGGTACGAGCACGCGGTCGTAGCGCTTCAGCAAGTCGCCCAGATTGCGCGGGAACGGGCTCAAGTAGCGCACGTGAATGTGTGCCACGTCGGTGCTCTCGTCGCGCGCGATCTGCACCGCGCGATGAATCGCGCCGAACGTCGACCCCCAGCCCACCACCGCCAGCTTCCCGTGATCGGCGCCGAGCGCGATGCCTTGCAGCGGAATGTCGTTCGCGATCCCGGCGATCTTGTCCGCGCGCGCCTTGGTCATGCGGGCGTGGTTGTCGGGATCGTACGAGATGTGGCCGGAGTCATAGTCGCGCTCGAGGCCGCCGATGCGATGCTCGAGCTGCGGCGTGCCGGGCTTCACCCAGGGCCGTGCCAGCGTCTCGGGATCGCGCAGGAAGGGATGGAATCCCTCGGGGTCGGTGCGGTACGTCACCGGGAAGCGTGGCAGATCAGCCTCGCGCGGAATGCGCCACGGCTCAGCGGCGTGCGCGAGATAGCCGTCGCTCAACACGATCACCGGCGTCATGTACTTCGTGGCCAGGCGGACTGCTTCGATCGCAATGTCGAAGCAGTCAGCGGTCGACGTGGGGGCGAGCACCGCCAGGGGCGCGTCGGCGTTGCGGCCGTGGACCGCCTGGAACAGATCGGACTGCTCCGCCTTCGTCGGCATGCCGGTCGACGGGCCCGCGCGCTGCGAATCGATGACGATGAGCGGCAGCTCGGTGGCGATCGCGAGACCCAGCATTTCGGTCTTCAGGGCGATGCCCGGTCCCGAGCTCGACGTGACGCCGAGCGCGCCGGCGTAGGAGGCGCCCAGCGCCGCCCCGCTGGCCGCGATCTCGTCCTCGGCCTGGAAGGTGACGACGCCGTACGCGCGCAGATTGGCGAGGGTATGGAGCAGCGCGGATGCCGGCGTGATCGGATAGCCGGCGAAGACCATCTTCTCGATGCCCGCGGCGCGCAATCCGGCGACGAGCCCCCAGGCCAAACCCTCCGTTCCGCTCACCGTCCGGTAGCGGCCGGCCTGGACGTGCGCTTTCGGCACGACGTAGCCGACCATGTGCTCCGCCATCTCCGCCGTCTCGCCGAACGCATGGCCGGCGTTTACCGCGGCGACGTTGGCGGCGGCGATCACCGGCTTCTTCGCAAACTTGCGATTGAGCCACTCGATCGTCGCGGTCCGCTCGTACCCGTACATCCAGAGCAGCAGCCCCAGCGCCCACATGTTGCGGCACAAATGGGCTTCACGCGACGAGAGCCCATGCGGCTTCACGGCATCCGCCGTCAGCTTCGTGATGTCGAACTTGAGCACCTGATAGCGGGCGAGGGAGTCGTCATCGAGCGGGTTCCGCGCGTATCCCGCCTTACTGAGGTTGCGCTCGTTGAATGCGGCGCTGTCCACGATGACCGTGCCGCCCACTTTCAGATCGCGCAGCTCGACGGTGAGCGCGGCGGGGTTCATGGCGACGAGCACGTCCACGGCGTCGCCCGGCGTCATGACATCGCCGCCGCCGAAGTGGATCTGGAAGGCCGACACACCGAACGTCGTGCCGGTCGGCGCCCGGATCTCGGCGGGGAAGTCGGGGAAGGTGGAGAAATCGCTGCCGGCGAGCGCCGTCTCGAGCGTGAACTGACTGCCGGTCACCTGCATCCCGTCGCCCGAATCGCCGGCGAATCGGATCACGACCGAATCGCGGGTTTCTCGCTCTGGGCGGGAGATGCTCGAAGTGGCCATATCGGTAATCTACACGACGTTTCGGAGCACGAACCACACATTGGCGGGGCGTTCGGCAAGCCGGCGCATATACCAGGCGAACCAGGCGCTGCCGTAACTGATCAGCACCCGCACCTCGGCGCCCATAGACGCAAGTCGGCGCTGCGCTTCCGCCCGAATTCCGTACAGCATATGGAACTCGTACGCGGAGGGATCCACCCGCTGCGTCACGGCAGCCTTCCGGATGGTCTCGATGAGCGGCAGGTCGTGCGTCCCGAACACCGGCTTCGCCCGCTGCCGCCCTGCCTCCGCGAGCAGGCGCTCGGCGAGTTGGCGGTAATTCGCATCGACATCGCTTTTCTTCGGGAACGCCACGTCCGCCGGCTCATTGTACGCGCCTTTGACGAGGCGGATCGCCGGGGCGATCGCCAGCAGGCCTTCCAGATCCTTCGCGGTGCGGTGCAGGTACGCCTGCAGGCACACGCCGACATTCGACCATTCGGCCTTGGCGCGCCGGTACACCTCGAGCGTCGCGTCGACGTAGCGCGACTCCTCCATGTCGATCCACAGGAACGAACGCGCCTGCTCGGCGCGGGCGGCGAGCTTCAGCACGTCCTGGACGCAGCCCTCGCGGCTCGCCTCGAGCCCGAGGTGCGTCAGTTTGACCGATACGTGCGCCGGCAATTTGCGCCGCTGAATCTTTTCGAGCACTCCGAGGTAATGATCGCGGACCGCGGCGGCTTCGGCACGATTGGTGACCTGCTCGCCGAGCTCGGTGAGGACCGAGCCGAGACCTGCTTTCCCGAATTGACCCGCGGCGTCGAGTGCGGCATCGAGCGTTTCGCCCGGCATGAAGCGCTTGACCGCGCGCTGGAAGAAACGGCGCTCGCGCAGTTGGCGTGCGAGCCATTGGCTGCGGGACGCCTTTAGGAGGAGACTGCGTGCGAATCCCATGGAGAGATAGTGTAGTGTATCGTTCCTTCATGCCAGCGCAGCATGTAACGCTCCTCACCTTGGCTGGCCTCCTGACGGCCTGTGCCCACGCGCGGAGCGGCGCAATTGCCGCCGGCGGCGAAGCCGCCCGTGCGGTGCCCGAAGCGAGCTGTCTCCTTTCGACCGGCGACGTCTCCGCCCGCGCGCCCACGATTACCATCGGGCTCAGCGACGCCGTCGACCCGCGCCACGCGCCGTACCCCCGCACCGACGCCGAGCGGATCGTGTTCCGCCACCTGTACGAAACGCCGGTGCGCGTCGACTGCGACGGGCACGTCCTAGCCGGGCTCGCCGACCGGTGGGAAAAGGTTGACGGCGGCCGCCGCTGGACGTTCCACCTGCGCGAGGACGCACAGTTCTGGGACGGCGCGCCGGTCACGGCCCAGGATATCGTGTTCGGCAGGGGCGGTGTCGGTTACACCCTCGGCGCGCCCGACAAGAGCACCGTGGCCCTCACGTTCGCGAAGGAGCGGGACGACGTTCCATCGCTGCTGGGCGACCCGAGCCTGGCGGTCACGAAGCCCGCTCCCGACTCGAGCTGGCCGATCGGCACGGGAGCGTATTGGGCCACCAGCGCCACCACGACCGCCCAGGAGATCCGCGCGCACACCACCCACGGCGACACGCTCGTGTTCAAGTTTGCGGCCAGCGGCGATGCGCGGGACCTGCTCGACGCGGGCGTCGATCTCCTCATCACGCGCGACCGCGCGTTACGCAATTACGCGGCGGCGCTCCCGAAT
>QHUE01000110.1 GCA_003221825.1 Gemmatimonadota bacterium | reverse complement strand
CGTGCGCCCCGCGCCCGCGCCCAGGCGCCATCGAGGTACGTCATCCAGCTGCCGGTGTCGAGTATCAGCCAGGCCGAGTCGCCGTTGACGGTCGCTCGCGCCTCGAGGTGGTCATTCCGGATCGCTACGGGCACCGTGGCGAGGAGAAGAGGTGCGCCGGACTGCGCGGGAACTGGCGCCGTCCGGCTCGGGTGGCACGCGAGCGCGAGCGAACAGGCGACCAACGGCGAAAGTCTCATTGCGTCAGATCCAGCCGCGACGGCGAACCTCTTCGACGATCAGGTCCGCGGCCCCCCCGAACCCCATCCGTTCCGCATTCAGCACGACATCGTATTGCGTGAGGTCCTGCCGGTCGCGGCCGTAGTGCGTCTTGACGTACTGGTCCCGCTGGTGATCGGTCTCGTCGATCGCTTTATCGACCTTCGCCGCATCCACGCCGAGCCGCTCGATCGCCACCCTTCTGCGGAACGGTTTGGACGCGACGACGTAGACGTGCAGCGCCGCGAGCGTGCGCGCCAGGCGTTCCAGCAGTCCCGGCGCCCGCTCCTCACGACGCGCCACCTCGTCACGCGGCAAACCGGCGCGGCGCGCCACCTGATCGACGAACTCGTTGTCGACCAGGGTCCAACCGTCTCCCAACCGCTCGACGACGCGCCCCGCGATCGCCGAGCCGCCGGACGCGTACTGGCGCGTGATCGTGACGAGCGGCTTTACGGCTGACGAAGGTTGCGTCGGAGATCTCCGATGTTCAGCATCGGGATGCCGCCCTGCGTCGGGACGAGAATCACGAGGTTGTTGGACGACTTCAGCTCCCGCAGCACGTCGAAATACTGCCGCGTCAGCGCTTCCGGTGTGAGCGTCGTATTCAGCAGCCGCTGCTGCTCGGCCTGCAGGCGGGCGACCTCGACGCGGTGGCGCTCGGTCTCGACCTGCTGCTCCTGCGCGATCTTGTTGTTGATCGCCTGCACGACCTGCGCGGGCGGCTGGAGATCCCGCAGGAAGAACGCCGTCACCGTCGCGATGCGGAACGGCGGCCCACCGGCGCGCGGCTGCGTGACGAGCGCCGAATCCACCAGTGCTTCCATTGTCTGCGCGATTCTCGTGCGCTTCGAGATGTCATTGATCGAGTATTGGACCATGCCATCGCGAACGCCCTTGCGGATGGCGTTGCGCACGGCGCTATGGATCTGGCTCTCGTCGCCGATCTCTGTGTAGATCCGCGACGCCTGCTGCGGGTCGATCTGCCAGCGAATGCCGACATCCACCGTCATCCCCATCTGCTCGCTGGACAGCGCGGCGATTTCCTCGACCTGGTCCCCCGTGAAGGGATACTGCTCCTCGCGTGTCGTGAAACGCTCGACCGACGACCATGGCGTCACCACCCGAATCCCGGGAAGCAGCGGCTTCGGATCGACCGTGCCGAAGGCGTGCCGCACGCCGACTTCGCCGGCATTGATGACGACCGCCGTGGATCCGAGCACGGTGATGACGCCGATCGCCAGCGCCACGTAGCTGAGAATGCGCAGCGTGCCGCTGATCGGCCGGCCGGCGGCCGTGTCGCCGCGGACGGTGGCAGCGCCGAGGCGGAGGAAAAAAGCGACCGCGAGGAGCACAAGACCAAAGACGAGCTCGCCCATGGCGACTCCCGGATGTGAAAGGGGCCTACGTGAACAGGTTGGGACCCGCTCCTGGGCCCCCTCCGGTGGGCCCTTTTCCGAACGGAGGTTTCTGCTCCGCCCGCGCGCGGACGTAGCCGAGCTCTTCGCTGCGCGCGATGCGCTTCTCGGCGACGAGCCCTTCGAGCACCAGCTCGCAGGCCGACACCATCGTGGCGGGATCTTTCTTGCCGGCGAGCCCGACCTGATCGATCAGATCGAGGAGGCCGGGAACGACGGTGAAGCCCTTCAGCAGCGCCTCGGAACGCTCGTCCGGGGTGATCTTGAGCGCGCCGCCTTCATCGAACCAGTGGACGATGTCGTCGACGTTGGCGCCGCCCACGCGGCCCTCGAACGTGCGGCCCGCCGCGCGCCGAATCAGGTCTTTGGCGATCGTCTCGGAGCCCTGCAGCTCACCCTCGTACTCGAGCTCGAGCTTGCCGGTGATGGCCGGCAGCGCGGCGTACACGTCGGAAATGCGCGGCACGACGGTCTTCTCTTTGGTGACGATGGTGCGCCGCTCCGCGTTCGACAGCACGTTGTCCAGGACGCTGATCGGGAGTCGTTGCGACACGCCGCTGCGGCGGTCCACGCGCTTGTCCTCGCGCGCCTCGAACGCGATTCGCTCGATCAGCTCCGCCATGAAATCGGGGACGCGGATGGACCGCGGGCCGCCATTGCGATCGACCCATGCCTCCTGCTGCGTAATCGCCGTCCCCAGCTCGACGGTGAGCGGATAATGGGTGGTGATCTCCGAGCCGATGCGGTCCTTGAGCGGCGTGATGATCTTGCCGCGGGCCGTGTAGTCCTCGGGGTTCGCCGTGAAGACCAGGGCCACGTCCAGACTGAGCCGCACGGGATAGCCTTTGATCTGGACGTCACCTTCCTGCATGATGTTGAACAGCCCCACCTGAATCTTGCCCGCCAGGTCCGGCAGCTCGTTGATCGCGAAGATCCCGCGGTTGGCGCGCGGCAGCAGGCCGAAATGCATCGTCAGCTCGTCGGACAGGAGATGCCCGCCGCGCGCGGCCTTGATCGGATCGACGTCGCCGATGATGTCGGCGATCGTGACGTCCGGCGTCGCGAGCTTTTCGACGAAGCGGACCTCGCGCGGCAGCCACGCGATGGGGGTGCCGTCGCCGCGCTCGGCGATCAGCTCGCGGCCGTACTTGGAGATCGGATCGAAGGGATCGTCATTGACCTCGCTGCCGCTGATGATGGGAATCTCTTCATCGAGCAGCGTGACGAGCTGGCGCAGGATGCGGCTTTTCGCCTGCCCGCGCAGGCCGAGCAAAATGAAATTGTGGCGTGAGAGAATCGCATTCACGAGTTGCGGCAGGACCGTCTCTTCGTACCCCACGATGCCCGGAAACAGCGGCGAGCCGTTCTCGAGCAGACAGACGAGGTTCTCGCGCATCTCATCTTTGACGGTGCGCTGCCGCCGGGCCGGACTGGCCCACTCCGTCCGCTTCAGCTCACCGAGTGTCGTCGCTTGTGTCATGGCTCGACGTTAAACTCCTCAGCCCGTGCTCTGCAACCCTTGCGCGATCCCGCGCACGGTCGCCAGCAGCGCCCGAAACACATCGTCGTCCGGCCGCCCCGTGGCGCGCCACCGCTCCAGGAGATCGATCTGCAGGAGACTCATCGGGTCGACATACGGATTGCGCAGCAGAATCGAGCGCTGCAGCGCGGGGTCGGAGTCGAGCAGCGCCTGCTCCTGTTTCAAAGCGAGCACGTTGGCCACCGTGCGATCGAACTCCGCCCGAATCCGCGGGAGATAGTGACGCCCGAGCTCCCCCGCGAGACGCGCGTACCGCGCGGCGATGGCGAGATCCGCCGTCCCCAGCACCATCTCCACGTCGTCCACCAGGGCGCGCAGGAACGGCCAGCCGCGGATCATCTCGCCCAGCGCCGCCGCGCCGTGGCGCTCGGCGGCACGGTCCAGCGCCGTGCCGAGGCCGTACCAGCCGGGCAGCAGATGGCGGCTCTGCGTCCAGGCGAACACCCAGGGAATCGCGCGCAGCTGCTCGATCTCGCCGCCGGCATCGGCGCTCTGGCGTGAGGCGGGGCGGCTGCCGATTTCCATGCGCTGAATGACGTCGATGGGCGTCGCCCGCCGGAAGTACTCCACGAACTGCGGGTCGTCATACACGAGCGCACGATAGGCCGCCCGGCTGTCACGGGCGATGTCGTCCATGACGCTGGTCCAACCCGTCTCCCGTGCGTCCGGCGTGCGGGGCAGCGCGGTCGCGAGCGCCACCGCGCTGACGGTTTGCTCGAGCGTGCGCATGGCGATGCCTCGCAGGCCGTACTTCGCATTGATGGCTTCACCCTGCTCTGTCATCCGGAAGCGTCCCCGGATCGAGCGCGCCGGCGCGCTGCGAATAGCGCTCGTGATCTTGCCGCCGCCCCGGCTGACGGTGCCGCCGCGGCCGTGGAAGAAGGTGAGATCGATGCCGGACCGGTCGGTCGTTTCCACGAGCGCCGCTTGCCCCCGATGCAGCGCCCAACGCGCCGCGCCGATGCCGGCGTCCTTGTTACTGTCGGAGTATCCGATCATCACCATCTGATGCATCCCACGCGCGGCGAGGTGCACCCGGTAGTACGGATCCTCGAACAGGGCATGCATCACGATGGGCGCGCGCTCGAGGTCGGCCACGGTTTCGAAGAGGGGGGCGACGTCGAGCGGGATGTGGCCGGATCGCGCGAGACCACCCCACCGGGCGAGCACCAGAACGGCGAAGACGTCGTCTGCGCCCTGCGCCATGCTGATGATGTAGGGTCCCACGGCGTCGGGCCCGAACCGCGCGCGGCAGTCGGCGATCGCCTTGAAGACGTCCAGCGTCCGCGCAGCCTCGGCGTCGGGCGATCCCGAGGGCTCCTCGCGGCGCTCGAGCACTAGCCGTAGCCGCGCCAGGCGGTCGGCTGGAGCGCGCGTACCCCACTCCGGGTCGCGCAATAACGTCGCGAGCACGGCGCGATGCACCTGCGCGTGTTGCCGCAGGTCGATCGTGGCGAGGTGAAAACCGAATGTCTCGACGCGGCGCAGCAGCCGCCGCACACCGAACAGGCCCGCGTGCTCGCCCCGGTGCGCGTGCAGACTCGCGAGGACCACGCCCAGGTCACGCTCGAGCTCGGCGGCGCCAGCGTAACCCTCCGGTGCATCACGCCTGGTGGCCTCCAGCCGGGCCGCGATGAGGCGAAACAGCACCCGATACGGCATGTCGTGGTAGCGCGGCGGGATCGCCGCCAGCGCGGTGGGGAATTGGACGCCGTAGGTCGCGACGCGCTCGCGCACCGCGTCGCTCACGCCCGTGCGACTTCCCGACTGCGACAGGCGGCGCGCCAGCTCCGCAGCCTCTCCGCGATACCGATCGAGCACGAGATCGCGTTGGCGCGCCAGCGCAGCGCGCAGCGTCTCCGCGCCGACGTTGGGATTGCCGTCCATGTCGCCGCCGACCCAGGAGCCAAACCGCAACACCGGCCGCGTGGGTACTTCGACGTCGTACGCCTTGTGCACCGCTGCTTCGACCTCTTCGGAGAACGGCGCGACGATCCGGTAGACGATGTCCGTCAGATAGAAGAGCACATTCTCGAGCTCGTCCATGACGGAGGGGCGTGCCGACGGCTGCGGATCGGTTTGCCACGCAGCGGTGACTTCTTCGCGGATCCGTGCCAGGGCGGCACGCTCTTCATCCGGCGTACGGGACGGATCGAGCCGCTCGACCAGCAGCCGGCCGATCACCTGCTCCTTTTCGAGCAGCGTGCGCCGCGTCGCTTCGGTGGGATGTGCGGTGAATACGGGTTCGATCCGCAGCCGTTGAAGCAGGGCAGCGATCTCGGGCGGTGTGACGCCGGCGGCGGCCAGCCGCCGCGCGGTATCCTGGAGACTGCCCTCCTGCGGATCGCTGGCGCTGCGCAGATAGTCGCGCCGGCGCCGGATGCGATGAATCCGCTCGGCGAGATTGACGACCTCGAAGTAGGTGGCGAAGGCGCGGACCAGCGTTTCGGCTTCGCGCGGCGGCAGGTCTTTCAGCAGCGCATGGAGGTCGTCGTCGGCGGAGGCGATCGCGGCGTGCCGGGCGCGCTCGACGAGCTGGAAGAACGCGTCGCCACACTGCTCGCGCAGCACGTCGCCGACCAGTGCGCCAAGCGTGCGGACATCGTCCCGCAGCTGCACGTCCTTCGGAGCAAACTCGACATCGCGGCGGCCCCCCCGGCTCCCCCCCTTGCCGCTCAGGAAGCCTCAGCCGGTGTAAAGAGGCGAGCCGCTCCGACGCCCCAGGCTGCCAGATCGACCGATGCCCGTCCGTCGCCGGCGACCGCGATCGGGTCGCCGTTCAGTTCGACGAGGGTGGTGCGTCGGGCCAGTTTGAACGCGTACGCCGCGGGCCAGACGCCGACGCTGCGCGCCTGTCCGGCGACATCGAGGACTTTCACGATGACGCCGTCGCCGTCGTCCGCCGGCTTCGCCCCGACGATCATCACGCCTTTGTCGCCGTAAAACAGCGCGCGATCCTTGGCGATCAGGGGCCCGGGCGTCTCGTTCGTGTACGAGGCGCTCTCGTACAGCGGCTCGCATGCCGCCCAGCCGCGGCGCACCGGCTCCGCCGCGTCGCCCGGGGCGAGCAGCGAGATCCTGAACCGGAACGTCGCCGGGCCGCCCTGCGACGCGGCGTAATTCGTGTGCCAGTAGTTGTTCATCGCGTAGGCGAACAGCGTGCCGTCCGGCACGATGGTGCGACGCCACGCGCCGCGGAACAGATCGTTCAGCGTGAACAGCGGGGTATCGGGGCCGCTCCACAGCACGCCGTCGTTCCCTTCGTGCAGCCACACCCAGTGCGCGTGACAATACCAGTCGCGGCAGCTCCCCGGTTGCTGGTCCTTCTCGACGGCCATCCTGCCGAGCGGTACTTCGACATCGACGGCGGGCTTGAGGAAGGCGAAGGGGAACGCGATGTACAGCGCCTCTTTCGCGAGCGTCGCGGTCTTGACGATGCGGTTCTCGATATCGACCCAGGGCAGCTCATCGTAGAGCGTCACGACCGACGTGAGGGTCGGGAAGCCCTCCAGCGCGCGCTCGATCACGAGGCGCGCGCCAATGCCGGGGAGACGTTCGCGACGGCAGCGCACGAGCCTGGCCTGGGTGAGCTGGATCTGCGGTGGATTCTTCAGCTCGTCCCGATCCCCCGACGTCCAGAGCGCACTGTGCTCCCCGCCGCGCGCATAGACGAGCTGGTTGAGACCGGCCCAGTCCGACGGCTTCACCCGCTCTTTGCCGTCGGGACCCGTCAGCGATCGAATTGCCCCGCTCGCGGGATCGAGCTGGACCGTGAACCCTCCCGCTTTGGCCTCGAGCGCCTCGCCGTCCGCCGAGGGAGGCCGGGGGGGCCGGTCTGCTTCGGCCAGCGCCAGATAGCCGAGCGGCGGCACCTCGCGGAACAGAACGAGCGCATCACCATCCTCGAGATCGACCGACGCGAGCTCCCGCCCATCGTTCGTGAGTGATTTGCCGGCGCCGCCCGCAACGCGGCCGACATCGGTCCGCTCCCACGAGCCCGCGTTGAACACGAGGCGGCCCCGGCCCGGGCGTGTCGCATGCCCCAGGCGCAGCAGTCCATCGTTGAGGTGATCGCGGGCCGCGGCGGCGCCGGCGTCGAGGAACCGTTTCTTGTACTCCCACTGTGCGACGGTCTGCCGCGACGTCGGGGCAGACACGCTCTCGTCCGCACCCCAGGTGTGCTCGCCGAAGAGGAGTAGATCGCGCCACATCGCGGCGCGCGCATCGGCGCGGCTGCGGCGGCGCTGTGGCGCAGCGTCGTCGCGCGGCTCGATCCGAGGGTCCCACATCGCGACGATCTCCGACGCGCGAGCGGCCAGCTGGGCGGACCGAAATGCCGCGAGCTCCGCCGCCGTCGAGGCCGCGCCGTCTTCCCAGTAGAGGCCGGTGTCGCCGCGCCGCACGGGAATCTTCGCGCCGTAGCGACGTTCGACATCGCGGAAGAAGTCCTCCGCGCGGCCCATGACGATGCGTGGGAAGGTGAACCGCCGGCCGAATTCCTGGACGTTGGCGACGATCGCTTCCTTCATAGGGGCATTGTCCTGCCAATCGGCCCCGTACAGCAACGCGGCGTCATACGGCCAGTTCAGCGCCAGGAACGCGGGCTGATTGAGCAGCCAGTCCGAGAGGCGGTGGCCCATTTCGTCCGGCCCGACGTCGAAGCCGAAGCGGGTACCGTCCCCGTAATGGTGGGCGCGCCAATGGAGCACGCGGCTGCCGTCCGGCGCCTCCCAGTAGTAGAGCTGCGGGTAGGCCGTGCCCTCTGTAACGCCCCCTCCTGACGCCGGCAGCAGCGGCACCGCGCGTTCGGGGTTGGGACCGCTGGCGAGATACTTCACGCCGCTCGCGGCGAGCAGCATGGGGAACGTGAGCGTCTGCCCGGGGACGTCGGTGATTTGGGCGGAGAGGAACGTCAGGCCCCGCTCGCGCGCCAGCTTGCCGGCAGGCCACGCGAGCCGGGCGAACGTTTCGTGATCGAGGATGCCGGTGAGCATGTTCGCGAACAGCGCCTGCCATCCGATCTTGCCGTCGCGGATCGCCTGCACCAGCGCGTCGCCCGCGTCGGGTGCGCGGTTCTCCAGGTACGACAGCACCTGCAACGCGCACTCGGCGGTGAAGTGAAAGTCGCGATGCGTCACCGTCCACGCGAGCGCCGCGTCGAGGTTTTTGCGATGGATCTCGAGCGCCCGCTCCTGGAGATCGGTGTAGCCGACGTCGGTGTGGATCGAGGACAGCCAGTAGAGCGTCCAGCGTTTCGCG
>QHUE01000109.1 GCA_003221825.1 Gemmatimonadota bacterium | reverse complement strand
GCGACCGAGCGGGAAGAGTCCATCCTCCAGACCCGCGAGCGCCACGATCGGCCACTCGAGTCCCTTCGCCATGTGCGCGGTGAGCAGCGTGACCCCCGGCTCGTCCCGGTCCTCGTCCGCCGGTGTGACGAGGGCGGCCTGCGTCAGGTAGCGCTCCACGGGACTGCCCGTGCCTTCCGCGGCGTCGGGATCCTGGACCTCCGCCCACGCCGCGGCGCCCGCCACCAGCTCCCGCACGTTCTCGATCCGTTCCATCCCCTCGGCGCCTTCATCGGCCAGGTACTGTTCGTAGCCCGTCGTCGCGAGGATCGTCTCGAGCGCGGTGGCGGGATCGGCCTGCCCCACGGCGTCGCGCAGCCGGTCGAGCAGGGACGCTACGCCCATCAGCGCCTCCCGCACGTTGGGGCGGAGCTCACCCACGTTGCCGGCGCGGCGGGCGGCCTCCAGCAGCGGCTTCTGCCAACCGCCGGCGGCCTGCCCCAGCACGGTCAGGGAGGCGTCGCCGATGCCGCGCCGCGGGACATTCACAACTCTGAGGAAAGCCTCATCGTCGGCCGGGTTGGCGATCAGCCGCAGGTAGGCCAGCAGGTCTTTCACCTCGCGGCGCTCGTAGAAGCTGACGGCGCCGATCAACCGGTAGGGGATGCCGCGGAACCGGAACGCCTCCTCGAGCGGACGGGACTGCGCGTTGGTGCGGTACAGGATCGCCATTCCCTCGTACGCGACGTCGCCCTCCGCCGCGCGGCGGGCGTACTCATTGGCCAGCCATTCGGCCTCGTCTCGCTCATCGGCCGAGCTCAGCAGCGTGACCGGCGCCCCACCCTGCTTCTCCGTGAAGAGCGTCTTGCCGAGCCGGGCCGTGTTTTCGGCGATGATGCCGTTGGCCGCATCGAGGATGATCTGCGTCGAGCGGTAGTTCTGTTCGAGCCGGACGAGCTTCGTCCCGGGGAAGTCGTTCTGAAACGTCAGCATATGGCGCACGTCGGCGCCGCGCCAGCCGTAAATCGCCTGGTCGTCGTCACCGACCACGCAGAGATTGCCGTGCCGTCTGGCGAGATGCTTCACGAGCAAATACTGCGCGGCGTTCGTGTCCTGGAACTCGTCCACCAGGACGTGCTGGAAGCGGTCCTGCCAGTACACGAGCCGCTCGGCGTGCTCCCGGAACAGCGTCAGGGGATGCAGGAGCAGATCGTCGAAATCCATCGCGTTGGCCTGCTTCAAGGCAGGTCCCAGCGCGGCGTAGATGTCTGCGGCGACCTTCACCATGGGCGTGTCCGCCCGCGCGCCGAGCTCCTCGGGCGACAGCATGCGGTTTTTGGCGCTCGAAATCAGTCCATGGACCGTGCGCGGCGGGTGGGCCTTGGGTGAAAGCTGGCGCGCCTCGAGGAGGCGCTTGACCAGCGCCTCCGAGTCATCGGCGTCGTAGATCGTGAAGTTCGGCCCGAACCCGAGGAGGGGCGCCTCCCGGCGCAGGAATCGGGCGGACAGCGAATGAAAGGTGCCGATCCATAGCCCCCGCGGATCGGCGCCGAGCAGCTGGGCAATGCGAGTGCGCATTTCCCCCGCGGCCTTGTTGGTAAATGTCACTGCGAAAATGCGTTGCGGCGCGACGTGCAGCTGCGTGATCAGGTGTGCGATGCGGGCCGTCAGGACGCGTGTTTTCCCCGACCCCGCCCCGGCCAGCACGAGCAACGGTCCACCGGGATGCTCGACCGCCTCCCGCTGCGCGGGATTCAACGGCAAGGGATGCGACGCGGTCATGTCAGCGGGAATTCAAGCACGAATACGGAACCCCTGCCCTCCGGGCCCGGGTGAAAGTCGACCCGGCCCCCATGCTGTTGTTCGACGATGCGACGCGCGAGCGCCAGGCCGATCCCCCAGCCGCCCGTCTTGCTGGAAGCGCCGGGCTCGAACAGCTGGCCCTGGATATCCGGCGCCACGCCGGGGCCATCGTCCCGTATGCTCACGCGGCCGACGCCATCGCGGCTTTCCACGTCGATCTCGATCCGGCCCCCGCGGCCGCTCAAGGCGTCGACGGCATTCTTTACGATCACTTCGAGCGCCCATTCGATCAGCACCGGATCGCCGGTCGCGGTTGGCCCGGCTCCCGGCGAGGTCAGCGCGATGGTCACCGAATGGGCCAGCGTCGGCAGCCGGGGCCGGAAATACGCCGCCACCCGCTCGGCCACGGTGCCCAACCCGACGGGTTCGCGGCGCGCGGGACGGCCGATGCGCTCAAAGCGCTTCGCGACGCGCTGCAGGCGCTCCGCGTCCGCTTCAAGATGCACGACCAGCTCGCTCCCGGGCGTACCGGGATTCTCCCGCAGGTAATCAATCCAACCCGTGAGGCTCATCAGCGGCGTGCCGAGCTGATGCGCCGACTCGCGCGCCATCGCCACCCAGAGGCGATCGCGCGCCGCGGCGACGCGCGCACGCATCGCCCACACCGCGAGCAGCACGAGACAGAGGAACATCGCGCCCTGCAGGATGGCGAGACCCGTGAAGGCCCGGGCGGCCGGCAGGGCCCCATAGTGGATCGTGCCGACGCCGGGTTGCGTCAACGGCGCGTTGATGCGATCCAGCTCCGTGATCCAGTCGCGCCGCGTCGGCTCGCTGGCGTCGGTGTCGAACGGCGCGTTATCGAGGGCGGTGATGCGGCCGGCGGTGTCGGTGACCGCGAGCGGGATGCCGAGCCGCCGCACTTCGTCGGCCAGCGCGAGCAGGGCGTCGGCCGCGGCCCCTTCGCGCGGATCGTTCAACCCGGCGAACACATGCCCGAGCATGCGGCTGGTCTCGCGGGCATCGTTGCGCAGGTGGCGCGCCACGATCCAGGCATACCCGACCGAGAGCACGCCGAACAGCAGCGCGGCGGCGATGAGCGCGGGAGGACCGGCGCGGCGCAGCGCGCCTTTAGGCAATTCGATCAGTGCCGACATACGGCACCAATGCCGGCGGGACGGTCACGGAGCCGTCGGACTGCTGATGGGTTTCGAGCAACGCCGCGATCGTGCGCGGCAGCGCGACGCCCGACGCGTTCAGCGTGTGCACGAACTCGGGCTTCTCGCCCGGGCGCGGCCGGCAGCGAATGTTCGCCCGGCGCGCCTGAAAGTCGGTGAAGGTGCTGGAGCTCGAGACTTCGAGCCACTGCCCCACACCCGGGGCCCACGCTTCCAGGTCGTACGTCTTGGCGGCGGCGAATCCGAAGTCGTTGGCCGGGAGGACCGCGACGCGGTAGGGCAGTTCCAGCCGGCGCAGGACTTCCTCGGCGTGGCCCGTGAGCCTCTCGTGCTCCGCCGGCGAGTCGGCGGCGCGGCAAAACCGCACCAGCTCGACCTTGTCGAACTGGTGGATGCGCAGCAGTCCGCGCGTGTCCTTGCCCGCAGCCCCCGCTTCGCGCCGGAAGCACGGCGTGTAGGCGACGTACCCGAGCGGCAACGGGCGGTCGATGATCTCGTCGCGATGCAGATTCGTCACCGGCACTTCCGCCGTCGGCACGAGAAACAAATCGTCCGTCGTGCGATAGACGTCGTCTTCGAACTTCGGCAGCTGGCCGGTCCCCGTCATGACGTCGCGCCGCACGAGAAACGGCGGCTCGACCTCGATGTAGCCGTGCTCGCGCGTGTGCAGATCGAGCATGAAGTTGATGAGCGCGCGCGCGAGCCGAGCGCCAAGACCCATGAACACCGGGAACCCGGAACCCGCGAGCTTCGCGCCGCGCGGCAGGTCCAGCACGCCGAGCGTCTCGGCGAGCTCCCAGTGGGGCTTGCCGCCTTTGGGGGCGGGCGTCCCCCAGCTGCGCAACAGCGTCTGCTCGTCGGGAACGTCCGGCAGCGGTGGGTTCGGGGCGAAGAGCGCTTTCGCCTCGAGCGTCGTCTCGATCTGCCGCAGCTCGGACTCGAAGCCGGTGATCCGTTCCCCCAGTTTCCGGCGCTCGGCGACCGTCGCCGTCGACAGGCCGCCCGACTTCGCGGCGAGCGCATCGGATTTCGCCGCGTCGTTGCGCTCGGCCTTCAACGTGTCGAGCTGCGCGGTCAGGGTGCGGCGCTTCATGTCGAGCGCTTCGATCTCGTCCAGCAGCCGCGTCAACGAGGGATCGCCGCGGCGGGCGAGCGCCGCGCGCACCTGAGCGGGCGAGGCGCGCAGCAACTTCAGATCAATCACGGGTTAGTGGCGCGGCAGGCCTTCTTCGAGCCCGCGATAGCCGCAGTTGATATCGGTGAGAATCTCGAAGTCGATCCGGCGCCCGTTGGCCGTCGCGGTCGTGTCGATCGTCAGAACGTGCAGCTTCGCGTAGTACACTGACGGGGCACCGTACGAGCACGTCACCGTTGCCGAATGCATGATCACGACGCTGTTCACGTTCACGACCTGCACGCTGTCAAGATTGTAGTTGCTGGTAGGCGCATACTTGATGGAGTCGAACTGCAGCGCACTGATCTGCGTCCCGGACTGCCGGCCCAGCTTCATGGCCCCGGTCGGCAGCAGCAGCGCCCGCCCGGCGGTGTCGATGTCGAACGCGAAGTCGAACGACAGCGCCTGATCGGTACGCACCGCTTGTCGCGCGCCGATCGAGTACCCCGACGGCAGCGAGACCGGTGTACCGCTCAGGGCGTAAAGCGACACCATCGTATCGCGTCGGTTCGGGATGTACGCTTGCAGGCCGAGCGGGTTGCCACAGGCCGCGGCGAGGCCGCACGCAAGCACCAGGAGATAGATGAAGTAACGCATGGGAGTGTTGGACAACTTACAGGGCCGCGTTCGAGTGGGTCAACCCATAGTGGCTGCTTGACTTCGACTTCCAGGAAACCTACGTTGCCCCGCTCGTATGGCGACCATCCGCGATGTGGTCGAAGCGCTCAGCCGTTCGCACGGTGTGGACGCGGTGGTAGTGGTGGGCCGCGATGGGCTGCCCATCGATTCGCGCGTTGCCAACGGCGTCGACGCCGAGAGCGTCGCCGCACTCCTCCCATCGGCGATCACGCACATGGCGCAGCTCGGCGATGCCGGCGGACGCGGTGACTTCACCACCGCCGTCCTGGAGTTCGGCCGCGGGCTCGCGATCGTTGCGGTTCTCAACGCCGATGCACTCCTCATCGTGCTGGTGCAGCCCGCGACCAACGTGGGCGCCCTCCTGTTCGATCTGCGCCGACACCGTACGGCCATCGCCGGCCTGCTGTAACTCGACGGTCCGCCGGTGGCCAACTCCGCACGGCACCTCCTCGTGGTGGATGACGAGCCGCATATCGGGCTCGTGCTGCGTCCGTTCCTGGAGCAGCTGGGCTATCGCGTCAGCGTGGCGCGCACGCTCGCCGAAGCCCGCCGGGCGCTGCGCGCGAGCCCGGCGACCGACGGCATGTTGCTCGACATCCATCTGCCCGACGGCTCCGGGCTCGATTTCCTGCGCGACCTGCGCCAGCAGGGCCGCACGGCCACGCTCCCCGTCCTCGTCCTCACCGCCGAGGGCGAAGATCGCGTCTTGCGCGAGGTCCGGCGGCTCGGCGCGGCACTGGTGACGAAGCCGTTCAGCCCGACGAAGCTCACCCAGCGTATCGCGGTGATGTTCGGCGATGCGCAACCGGAGCCGACGTGAGCACGTGGGCCGCGATCCTCGCCGGCGGATCGGGAACGCGATTCTGGCCGCTCTCGACCCCGGAACGGCCGAAACAGTTCCTGCCGCTGACCGGCGACCGGCCGCTGCTGGCGCAGACAGTCGCGCGCCTGCGCGGCCTCGTGCCCCCCGAGCGCACCTTGATCCTCACCGGTCCCGCGCTGGTGGATCGCGTCGCGACCACGGTACCGGACGTGCCCGAGGCCAACATCTTCGCCGAGCCGCGCGCCGCGTCCACTGCACCGGCGCTCGCGTGGGCGGCGCACTGGATCGCCAAACACGACCCGGGCGGCCAGATGCTGTCGCTGCACGCGGACTGGGCCGTCGGTGACGACAGCGCCTTCCGCGCCGCCGCCACGCACGCGCTCGGCGTCGCGGCGGAGCAGGACGTCCTGGTGACGGTCGGGATCAAGCCGACGCGCAACGAGACGGCGTACGGCTACATCGTGCCGGGCGCGCCCGCCGGCAGCGCCCGCAAAGTCAAGCGCTTCATCGAAAAACCGAGTCCCGCCCGCGCCGCGCTGCTGCGCCGCCGCGGCGCGCTGTGGAACAGCGGACTCTTTGCATGGAGCGCGGCGCGCTTCCTCGGAGAAGCCGGCGCGTATGCCGAAGAGCTGGCGCCCGGATGGCCCGCGCTCAGCAACGGCGACGCACCGCGGTTCTTCGCGGCCGTGACGCCCGTGGCCGTCGACGTGGCGGTGCTCGAGCGCACGACGCGCCTCGCGGTGGTGACCGGCACGTTCGCGTGGGATGACATCGGGTCCTGGGACGCGCTGCTCCGCGTCCGCCGGCGCGACGCGCGCGGCAATGTCACCGTGGGCAATGTCACGCTCGGCGACGATGTCAAGAACTCGGTGATCTGGGCGGACAGTGAAGACCTCGCGGTCGTCGGCATCGAGGATATGGTGATCGTCCGCGCGAATGGGTACACGCTCGTGATGCCGACCGGACGTCCGGACAAACTGAAGGCCCTGGTGCAGCGCTTGTGACGCACGCGCTGTATCTCCTCGATCCCGATCCCGCGCCGGCGTGGGCGCCGTTCGCCGGCATCCGGCCGCTGTGTGAGCTGCGGGCCGGCGCGCATCTCGTGCGCGAGCGGTGGGAGACGTTCGTCGGCACGGAAGCCGCGGCGATCTTCGCCCTGCCGCACCTGGCCGGTTTCCCCGAGCCCGGTGTGCCGGCGGTCGAAGCACGGCGCCCGGTGGCCGGGCCCGCGGTGATTGGTTCCTCGACGTTCGCGCCGCGAGGCCTCGCCGGTCCCCTCCCCAATGCGCCGGCCCGGCTCATCCACGACGCCATCACGGTGGGGTGGGCGGTGCCCGCGGGAAGCACCTGGTCAGGCCCGGTGGCGAACGCGCAGTCGATGACGGTGGACGGCGTGCTGCTCCGGGGCGTGCACGATCTGGTGAGCGCACTGGAACAGCTGCTGCGGGAGGACGCGCTCAAGCTCCTGGGGGATTCCGACGCGGTCCCGAAAGGCTCGATCGTGCTCGGGGACCCGGCGTGGATCGCGGTGCGCGAGGCGGCCATCGAACCCGGCGTGGTGTTCGACACCCGCAACGGCCCCGTGGTCCTGGAGAGCGGCGTGGAGGTGCGCTCCGGCGCGCGCCTCGAGGGCCCACTCTGGGTCGGTGCGAATACCCGCCTGGTGGGAGGGCCCATCCGGAACTCGGCGATCGGGCCATGGTGCGTCGTGCGGGGCGAGATGTCCACCACCACGATGTTGGGCTATGCTAACAAGAGCCACGAAGGCTTCGTCGGGCATTCCGTGTTGGGTCGCTGGGTGAACCTTGGCGCCGGGACCATCACTTCCAACCTCAAGAGCACATATGGGCTGGTGCGTTTGACGGTCGACGGCGTTGGCCTGGAAACCGGACAGCAGTTTTTGGGTAGTCTCATCGCCGATCACGCCAAGACGGCGATCGGCACGCTGCTCGCCACGGGGTCGGTGATCGGCGCGGGCGCCAGCGTCTTCGATGCCGTGCGCGCCCCCAAGTACATCGCGCCGTTCGCCTGGGGAGGCTCCGCACCCGACCGCATGACGCTCCCAAAATTCCTGGCCATCGTCGAACGGGTCCTGCCCCGCCGCAACGTCCCCGTGACCGACGCGATGCGATCCTACTTGCGCCGCTCCTTTGACTGGCTCACCCAATGAGCGACGCG
>QHUE01000318.1 GCA_003221825.1 Gemmatimonadota bacterium | reverse complement strand
GCCGCGCTGGCAGCCGTGCGCCGCACGGCGCCCGACGCGATCGTCGTCGCAGCCGCCCTTCCCGACATGCAGCCTGCCGAGCTGTGCCTCCGGCTCCGGGGCGCCGCGCGCGTCTCGCCCCACACACCCATCCTCATCGTGGGCGAACTGGCATCGCGCGACGCTCGACTCGCCGCGCTGCGCGCGGGCGCATCCTGTATTTTCGGCGAGCCGCTCGACGTCGCGGAGCTGCTCATCAAACTCGACAGCTACGCGCAGCTCAAGACGCTGGCCGAACAAATGCAATCGAACAGTCTCTTGGATCGCGAGACGGGCCTGTACAACTTCCAGGGTCTCTCGCGTCGCGTCGAGGAGCTCGGGGCGCTGTCGGTACGGGCGCACGGCGCGCTCGCGTGCGTGGTGCTCGCGATCGAGGTGGAGGACGAGGGGGTGCTGCCCGAGGTGAGGGTGTTCTGCGCCCAGACAATCAAGGGCGGCGTGCGACATTCGGACGTGCCGGGCCGGATTGACGCCGCAGAGTTCGCCGTCGTGGCGCCCCGCACGAGCGCCACCGGCGCGATCCAGCTCGCGCAGCGGCTCGCCGGCGTGATGCGGCGCCGCTCGCACGCCGGCGCCGTCCCGTCGTTCCACGGGAGGTGCGCCGTCGCTAGTTCACGCTGCTCGTCGCCGACCCGACGATGATGTTCCCCACCGTCTGGTAGCCGGTCACCTGGCCCAGGACTCCGAGAATCGGCTGTTGCAGCACCACGTGGATCATGTTCACCGTGATGCCGCTGGTCGTCACGCCGTCGCCCGTCGCACTCTGCTCGTTCAGCACCACGTAGCCGACACCGGGCAGGTCGATGCGCGTGTTGGGTGCGGGGTCTGATACTGCCGTCCCGTTCACAATCAGGTTCGAGAGACTCGATCCCTCGGCGTCACTCGCGACGAGACCGTCGCCGAGCGTGCTGGTCGCGATGGCCACTACGCCGTCGGTCGTGATGAGGCCGTTGAGCAGGCTCACCGCTCCCAGCGTCGCGCTACTCACCGCGTTCGAGCCGTACGTCGGGTCGGCGTCGCCCGTGACGATGGCGAACGCGTCCTGCGCCGTGACGAAATTCGCCACGGCGACGGTCTGGCCTTGATCCTCCGCCAACGCGCCGCCGGTTGGCAGGACGGCGTATGGGGATGTCTGGTTCACCGTCGGCGTGTTCACGGAAACGCCGAAGGCCTGGGCATTCGCCGCCCGCATCTGGGCCGCGACCGTGCCCGCCATCCAGGTCATGGGCAGGACGACTGCCACCAGGCCGATCGCCCGCCGCATCGTGTCGATCTTCATCGTATGCCTCCTTGTCGAGATCATGGCGATCAGGTCAGTGTGTCGGGTGGAACTGCCGGTTCCCGCCCGTCAGCGTACACGTCGGCTCCGCCGGCGGCAGGTCGGGGTCCGGGCACATCACCGCGTAGTCGAGGGCCGGCACACTGATGGCGAAGCCGTCGTGGCCGACGCCGGGCTCCCCGTTGTCACAGTCCCACACTTCGAAATCGAGATCCTCTTGTCCCGTGTTTTGCACGCGCAGCTTGCCGCCCCAATGCGCCGCGCCATCTTTGCAGTCGGTGTCGGTCGCCTGCTCCGCGAACGTGATCGCTGTGGCGTGTAGATTCAGCGGACTCCCGTTCACGCGAAATTCAGGCCGATGGTCCACCCATTCGAGGGCGCCCTGGTCGGCCACGCAGTCGCCGTTTTGATCCATGACGTGCGCGCCGAACGTCTCGTACTCGTGGCTTGCTGGGGGGTTCTTCTCAGCCGTGCCCGGCGGAAAATCGATCCGGCCGCCACCGGTCATCTTGAAGGGCGTACACTGAAACTGGAAGAAGTGCGCCAACGGCGTACCGATCGCCGGCGCCACCGCGTTGGACTGCCGCTCGCAGCTCCACGCGGTCAGCGCGATTGCGACCGGCGCAGTCAGCATCGCGAGGTTTCTGAGTTTGAACATGACGCTTGCCTCCGTGAGTGTTGGTTTGGCCCGAGGCCGACTCGAAGGAAGGCAAACGTGGTGCCACGACGGTCATCACCTATCCGCTAGCGCCACAACGCATTAGAGATCGTCGCGTCGGTGCGGCAGCGCTCACACGCATCACTCGAAGTGCGCGGACGCGGCGGCGTCGCCGCATCACGAAAACGCTCGGCTCACCACTCGCCCTCCAAGCGACTCAGGAACGCATCCCCGTTCAGGATCGCCTGCAGGATGGCGGGGTGTTTCGAGTACGCCAACGCCCAGTGGCCGGTGTGCCGGAAGTAACAGTGCCGCGCGGACATCTCCTTGACCATTCTCGGCTCCAAGCGACCCGAGAGCATCGCGGTCCCGCCGCTCCAGGCGTCGGCGAGGAGCGCGTCGAACACCGCGTCGGCCGATCCCTTTCTCGCCAGGAGCTGGAGCACCTCGCTCTCGGCGCCCGGCCCGAGATAGTAGACAAACCAACCGACGATCTCCCCATGCGGATCACGCACCAGGCGCCGACGTAACACCCGGTCGGGCTCGTTGCGCTCCGCCACGTTCAGCATCCACCGCAGCGACGGCTCGTCGTATTCCGGACGCAGGGCGCGATCGGCACACAGCGCGCCCAAGTGCGTGGCCAGCACGTCGAGGGGCAGATCCTCGGTGGTATGGCCGGCAAGCGAGGCACCGACGCGACCTGGGCCCAACCGAGCGACCACTGCATCGGCGATCGCGCCCAACGGCCTCAGGCCCTGGGTAATCACAGCGGGCACGCCGCGGGCGCGCAGCCAGGAGAGCGCATGACGCGCCGGCCGGACCGGGCGCTGCCACTGGAGGCTCAGGGGCAGGACCGTGACACCGCCGAATCCCTCGAACAGGCGACGTCCCGCG
>QHUE01000108.1 GCA_003221825.1 Gemmatimonadota bacterium | reverse complement strand
GGCGATTCCGTTCCGTTGTCCCAGTGGATCGGCAAGAAGCCGGTCATCATCGAGTTCTGGGCGACGTGGTGCCCGATCTGCGCCGAGCTGTTGCCGCGGATGGAGGCGGCGCAAAAGAAGTTCGGGGATCGCGCGGAGTTTCTCGTCGTCGCCGTCGCGGTGAATCAGAGCAAGAACAGCGTGCGGCGTCACCTGGAGCGCGATCCGATGCCCTTTACTTTCCTGTGGGATGGCAATGGTGCAGCGGTGCGAGCGTTTCAGGCACCCTCGACGTCGTATGTCGCCGTGCTGGATGCGAAGGGGCGCGTTGTGTATACGGGGGTTGGGGCGGACCAAGACATTGAGGCGGCAATCGAAAGGGCGGTAGGGGCGGCAAGGGCGGCAAAGAGTCATTAGTACTCTGCCGCCCGTGCCGCCGTTGCCGCCCTTTTAGTGTGCAGTCGTATCCGCAGGAACGAGCTTCGCAACCGCAGCACCAAGCTCTGTGTACGCCGTCGGATCGATTTCCCGGAACGGCGTCGCGCGGTAGGCAATCTTCCCGTCTGGTCCCACCACAAACAGGTTGCGGTTCGTCAGGCCCGGAAAGCGGGCGATTGCGCCGTACAGTTTCCCCACCGCGGTCCCCGTGTCGCTCGCGAATAGGAACGGGAACTCCGCATCACGCGCCCAGGACGCGAGAGCCGTGTCCGGGTCGGCGCTGATGGCGATGAGGACGATGTTGCGGCCGTTTTTGAAGAGCTGTGCGTACTGATCACGGTACGCATTCATTTGAATCGTTCAGCCACGCGTTCGGGCTTTGAAGAAGAACGCGAGGACTACGGTCTTCCCCTTGTAGTCGCTGAGCCGGACCGGGCCTTTGAGCGTGCCGAAACGCGTCGCGCCGGGGATCGAGAAGTCGGGCGCGACGGCGCCGACTTCGATCGGTGGTGGAGATGGTGGAGCCGCTGGCTGCTGCAGCAATGCGGCGAGAACGAGTGCTGTGACCACGTCGGTATCCTTGGTGTAGGCCCGGGTTAATCTACTTGTGCAACAGCTTCCACGCCTGCTCCCACCGGTTGAGCCTGAAACCGACCACCACCCACAGCATCGCGAGCGGCTCGAGCAGGCGGGAGCCTTCGATGCCGCCGATATCGACGACCGGCCAGCCGAATTCCTTGCAGATCTGCGTGACGGTCTGTTTCGCCGCGGCGTCGTTGCCTGCGATGAACATGTCGGGCGGACCGCCGGGGAGTTTGGGATCCACCATCAGGGTGTTCCCCACGACGTTGAACGCCTTGACGACGCGCGACTTGGGCAGCCAGCGCTGCACCTGCTCGCCGCCCGAATCGGTGAAGCCGAGCGCCAGCTGCGGGGCCGCGCTCTCCTCGAACTTGAGCGGGTTCGTGACATCGATCACGACCTCGCCGGCGAGATTCTTCGGATCGGTGAGCTTGATCGCGTTCTCCGTTCCCGCCCAGGGCGTGCAGAGCAGCACGACCTCACCGAATTTCGCGGCGTCGGCGTACGACGCCTTCGGGTCGCGATGGCCCAGCTTCACCTCGTGCCCGTGCTTCTTGAAGCCCGCGGCGAGCGAGCGACCGACTTCGCCGGTGCCCAGGATCCCGATTTTCATCCTTGCACCACGCCCCCCACACCGTAACGGGTTCGCAGAATCTCGACGTGATGGCGCTCGTGACCCGGAATCATGAACCCGATCGCGCGTACACTGACCGGCTTGCCGCTTGCCGTGCCCCGGCGCCGCCAGGCCTCGGTGTCGAACGTGCGGAGCAGAGCGAGCGTCCCCGCCCGCGCGGTGCGCAGCTCAGCGACGAGGTCGGCGAGCGAGCGCGTGTCGAACCTGGCGACGGGCACATAGGCGTTCTCGTCGAATCCGGGCAGCGGGGTCGTGTCGCCGCGCGCGATCCGGAGCGCGCGATACGCCATGATGCGCTCCACGTCCGCCAGATGACCGACCACTTCCTTGATGCTCCATTTATCCGGCGCGTAGCGGTACATGGCGTCCACCTCAGCGACGCCACGCAACAGCGTGGCGGTGTCCTCGATTTGCGCCGCGCACGCCGTCACCGGGTCCAGCTCCGGGACGCGCTTGATGTAGCCGACGAAGTGCGACGGCATCTCGTCGGGCTCGGGACGCCCGATTGCCCGCGAGAGCGCCGTCATGGCGGCGACCCGTCGAGCTCCGTGAGCGCCAGCGCTTTCACGGTCTTGCCTTCGCCGGTGAGCATGCGGCGGTGGTAGTCCACCTGACCCAGATGGTACGCGAGATGCGTCGCGAAGTGCGCGAGAAACGCGCCGGTGGACGAGCTGACGCCGCCGACCTTCTCGGGAAACGGCCTGGCCAGGTCGTCCTCGCTGATCTTGCTCATGCCCATCTCGACCGCCGCGATCGCGTTGTCGATCTCACGCAGCAGCTCGGCGCGCGGCACGTCGCGGCTGCCGAACTCCGCATCGCGATTGCGCACGTAGCCGTTCTTGCCGAGCACGTTGCCCACGAAGTACTGGAGATTGCCGGCGAGGTGGAGCGCGAGATTGCCGCCCGGGTTCGCGATCCCGGCCGGGATCTCCCACAGGTCGTCATCGCTCGGGTACGATTCGATTTCACGGCGCAGCGCCTTCAGCTCGCGCGTGATGACATTGGTGATCCAGTCTTTCATTCCACCCTCCCGACTCGCATGGCCACCGGCCAGCGTGCCAACCGCGACTGCTGTGGAGCGCCCCACGCCTGCGCCAGCTCCGCGACGAGGCCATCAACCGGATCGTGACCGTGCTGCTGCACGAAGCGCCTCGTGGCGGACCAGGTGCGCACGTAGCCGGCGACGTCGTCCAGCGTCACCGGCTGCTCGATCACGAAGTTGGGCGCGGCAAATTCTGCGAACGGAAACTCGATGGTCTGGTAACGTTCTTCGGTGATGCGCCGTTCCGGCGGCCAGTAGGGGCCGACCACGTCATGGTAGAAGCGGTGTATGATCACATCGATCCGCGGTGCGATCTCGAGCATGATGTATGTCCAGACCGCGATCACGCCGGCGGGCCGCAGGACGCGGCGGGCCTCGACCCAAAAACGGGACCGGTCGAACCAATGGAGCGCCTGCGCCGCCGTCACGAGATCGACGGACCGGTCGTCCAGATCACACGCCTCGGCTGGGCACACACGGTAACTGACCCGCGGATCAGGTGTTGCGTGCTCGATCTGGCTGGGGCTGGCGTCGGTCGCGATGACGTGCCGGAAATGCCGGGCCAGCCCGACGGCTGCCTGGCCCGAGCCCGTGCCCGCGTCCCACACCGCATCGCGCTCCGGCGCTGCCTGCGCGAGGAAATCGAACAGCGCGTCCGGGTAGCGCGGCCGGAATGCCGCGTAGGCGGCGGAGACTCCGGAGAAATGATCGGCGAAGCTCACGGCCGTGGAGCCGGTGGCGGCGGTGGTGGAGGCACAGGCACCAGCGGCGGCGTGGCGCGCTGCGGCTGCTGGCAGTCGGGCCATGCGCCCGGCTGGCCGTTGGGACGCGGCTGGAACACGTCGCGCCGCTCGCGCGGCATCCGCGTCGTGTCCTCGGACGCGAGATAGACGAGCATCGCGGTGAGCGCCGCGTTGTTCTTCACGTCGTCGAAACTGATCTTGTCGTAGGTATCGCGATTGGTGTGCCAGGTGTAGCGGCCGTAGTCCCAATCCCCGGAGCCGAGCCCGAATCCTGGCGCGCCGCATGACACGAAGGAGGCGTGGTCGGTCCCGCCACCGCTCGGCGCGCCGGGGAAGCTGAACCTGATGTTGCGCGTGATGTCGGCAGGCACGCGCGACAGGTACCGCGCCAGATTCGCGGCAGCGTTCGGGAAGCCGGACGCGCTCATGGTCTCGATGCGACCGGTGCCGTTGTCCTGATTGAACAGCGCCTGCAGGCCGTTCACGATATCGGCGTGATCGGCCACGAAGCCGCGCGAGCCGTTGAGTCCCTGTTCTTCACCGCTCCAGTGGCCGACGAGGATGGTGCGGCGCGGGTTGGGATACACGAGCTTCAGGATGCGCATCGCCTCGAGCATCGTGATCGTGCCGGTGCCGTTGTCGGTTGCGCCCGAGCCGCCGTCCCACGAGTCGAAGTGCGCCGAGAGCATGACGTATTCGTTGGGGAGCTGGGTGCCCTTCATTTCGCCGACCACGTTGAAGACCGGCACCTCGCCGAGCGGCTGCGATTCCGCGGTGACCTCGATGAGGGGTCCCTGTTTGTTTTCGGCGAGCCGGTACAGTAGCCCGTAGTCTTCGCAGGCGACGTCGAGCACCGGCGCGCGGTCGGTGTAGGCCTGGAAAACCTTCTGCACGCCCCAGCCCTGCGACCACAAGCTGCCGATGATTCCGGCAACGCCGGCCGCCTCGAGCCGGCGCGATAGCAGCGCCACGACGGCGACGGTGCCGGTGCCCGCGTAGCCAGTGCGCTGCAGGCGCTGCTGCCACGCCTGCTGTGCGGCCGTGCGTCGCGCTTTCAGGGAGTCAGCGGTACTCTGCGTGGCCCACTTTTCCCAGCTGTCGTCGGGCCGGCAGGTCGGCTGTGGTAACGAAATGAGGACGAACTTGCCCTTGGCTTGCGGGAGCCAGGCGACGAGCCCAGCGCTATCGGCGACATCCGGCAAGATCACGACGGGTGCGCGCACGGGACGCCCCTTCGGCGTCGGTGGGCTCCAGGCGAGCGCCGTGGCTTCGAGCGACCGCACTCGCGGCGCCACCAAGTCGACGTGCGTCGCGCCACGGCGCCACCCGCGCCAGGTGCCGTACTGCTCTTTGCGCGCCGGAATTCCCCAGGCCGTGTAGGTCTGCGCCAGCCAGTTCTGCGCCGCGTTCATTCCGGGCGACGCAGTGAGCCGAGGCCCGAGCGAATCGAACAGCACCTGCGCGAGATGCTCGAGCTGCGAGCTGTCGTTCCCGATCGCCCAGATGCGGCGGAGCACGGGATCGTCGACGGCGAAGCCGGATGGCTGGCCGAAGCCCTGGGCGGCAGCTGTCGTGGCTGTCAGGAGTGCAAGAAACGTCGCTACGCGGAGGGGGAGGGCGCGTCTCACGATACTGCTCCTCGTCATCAGAGTGGAACGGGAAGTCTAATGCGGTAGCGTACTTCGGGCACCTCTGTCTTTGGGTATCGCCGAGTTCCTCCGTCTCGATGAAAGCCGTGCTTTTCGTAAAACCGCCGCGCCTTCCAGTTCTCTTCCAACACCCAGAGCGTCACCGCTTCGAAACCGCGGTCCCGCAACTCCGCGAGCACATGATCGAGCAGCGTCCGGCCGTAGCCGTGGCCGCGGCGATGCGGCAGGACATGGAGCGAGGTAATGTGTCCGACGCGCGTGGGATCATCGTCAGCGTCGCGTGTGGGGATCATCTGACAGAACGCAACCGCCTCCCCGTTCTCTTCAATCAGAAACACTGGCCATTCCTGATCGGCGATCCGCTCCGCCCAAAACGCCGTGCGATACGCGAGGTCGGTGCGGGCGATGACATCGTCCGGCATGATGCCGCGGTAGGCGACGTTCCACGATTCGACATGAATGCGCCCCACGGCCTCCGCATCGGCGCTCAGCGCTCGGCGGATCGTCATCGTCCCAGCTTCGCTTCCCATTCCTCGAGGGACCGCGGCCAATCCGCTTTGAGCAGCCGCGACAGCGAGCGATCGGCGAGCACTCGTCCACCGGTCTGACACGTCGCGCAGTAGTTGGCTTCGTTGTCCGCGTACCGGATACGCTGCACGGGAGAGCCGCAGACGGGGCAGGGCTGCTTGTAGCGGCCGTGCACAGCCATGCCCTCCTTGAACGCGCTCACCTTCTCCGGAAATGTGCTCCCCACCTCAGCGCGCAGCCGGTCGATCCACCGGCGAGTGGTTTGCTGCGTCGCCGCATGGAGCCGCCCGATCTCTGCATCGCTCAACTTTCCCGTGAGCAGGAACGGCGACAGCTTCGCCGCATGCAGAATCTCATCCGACAGCCAGTTACCGATGCCGTCGAACAGGTGCGGATCGGTGAGCGCGCGCTTCAGGGTGTGCGATTCGGACCGGAGCCGCTCGCCGAAGGCGGCCACATCGGAAGCGAGCACGTCGAGGCCGCCGGGATCGTGTTGCGCCAGCGCCGCCTCGCCCTGAACCACGTGCAGCGACGCGCGCTTTTTCGAACTGGCCTCGGTGAGCAGCAACGTTCCGGTGGGGAAGTCGAACAACGCGAGCCCGACCTTGGCCGGCGACTTTGTACCCTCAGGCCGCCATTTGAACCGTCCGGCGATCATCAGATGAAAGACGAGAAAAACCCCGCCTTCCATCTCCCACACGATCCGTTTCCCGAGGCGTCGTAGTCCCACCACCTTCCGCCCCTCCGCCGCGCTCAGAGGAGGGTCGACGGTGCGCAGCAGCGACGGGCTGACGATGCGCGCGCGCTCGAGCGGCTGGCCGACGATGCGTGGCTGCAGCGCGTCGAGATAGATCGTGATGTCGGGGAGCTCGGGCATCTCGGGCGGGAAGGCCGCTCAGGTCGTCTTGCGACGCCCCAGGAGCCAAAGAATGACGACCAGGCAGGCTACCGACAGCACGACGATCGTGCCGGTGACGCTGAATCCGATGGTGTCGCCGTACGCTCCGAACGCGGCTGGGAGCGTGAGGTAGGTCGCGAGGACCAACAGGTACGCAAGGAGCTTTCGGGCGCCGCCGGCCGCGATGTACGGACGCAACGCGGAGTAGGTCAGTCCCCCCATCGCCCCCAGCGCGGCACCGACGCCGAGCGCGACGAGCATCGCCCAGGAGCGCTGGCGTTGGAGAACGAAGAGGATGCGGATTGCCACGAGTGCTGTGATGATACCAGCCCCGTTGAACACGGGGTGTGTCCACTCCGGGAACCGTTGCAGGAAACGGTCCCATGTGGCGAAGCCGGACATCAACGGCGTGCGCGGGAACTCCGGCATTGCGGGGAACCGGTCGCGTACGAATCGCTCGCGCTCCTGGCAGGTCGAGCATTGCGCGATATGCGTCTCCAGGCGCTTGAAATGCGCCTCGATGTCCTGGGTGCGTTTGGGCAGCGGCTCGGCCTCCCACGCCTTCACCCACTCACATTCGCGCAGACCAGCCGATTCCAGCGCTGCGCGCCGTTCTGCGGCCGCCGCCTCCCACGCGATCGACTGCGCGTCGTGCTTGGGAATGCGCAGCGTGCCGTCAGACCAACCGCGGACCACCTTGGGAGACACCTGGAGCTCAGCGGCGAGTTTCTCGTCACTCCATCCCAATTTGCGCTGCGCGATCGCGAATTCTTCCGCCGTCATGGCTACCCGCGCCCCGTCATCCGCGTCGTATCGCCGAGGACGGCGTACTGCAGCTTCGACATGTACATATTCGCGGCGGTCATCACGTCGGTCGGCGACACGCCGCGCATGCGCTTTACGAACTCGTCCCCGCGACGGTAGCCACCGAGATACAGCTCGGCACGAGCCAAAAAGTCCGCCTGGTCGGCGGCGGTGGCGTTCTCGGCGAGATAGTCGAAGGTGTAGCTGTCCAGGAAGCGGCTCAACACGAAGTAGTCGATCTCCGATCCCTGCAGCGTACGCACCGCGTCCTGCATGAGCGGCAGGACCTGGTCCGGTTTCGCGGTACTCGCGTAGGCGCCCCCGATGGGGACGGCCCGGTCGATGAAGGGCGCGTACGCGGCATACGAGAGACTGCGCTGCACGCGGACCTGATAGTGGAGCTGAGACGACAGCAGCGCCGTGGCGACGCGGAACGACCAGTAACTCCGTTCCGTGGGCGGCGGTCCGGCGAAGTAGCACAGAATGTAGTTCGTCGGGATCAGGCGATGTTCCACGAGCCAGCGCGAGGTGATCTTGGGCGGCGGAGGCGGCAGCGTCCACTGGTAGTCGCCGTGCGGCAGGCGGCCCAGGGTGGCGGCGACGAGCGACTCCGCATGGGCCCGCTCGACATTGCCCACGATGACGAGCAGCATCCGCGCTGGTCACGAGCCGGTTGCGCGCCTGGCCAATCGCCTGCGCCGAGAGCGTCGGCTGCATGATGCGCTCCGCCAGCACGTCCCATGCGGCGTCGAAGTCCTGCGCCAGGCCCGTGAATCCGAACTCCGACCAGTCCGCGCCCGCGTCGATCTGTACGACGCTGCCGGTCCGCGCCATGCGGCGTCGAGCCTCGTCGCCGGGATAGTGCGTGGTCCCATAGCCCGACGCGTCCAGCAGCAGCGCTTCGATTCCGGCGGTCGCTTCCGTCAGCTGGCGCGTTCCGCCCAACAGATAGAGGCGCGCGGCCACGATATCGGTGGCGCGGCTGACACGCTGAATGACGTGTAGCCCCGACACGTCGTACGCCATCGTCAGCGTGTCCGGTCCAGGCGGTCGCGCGCGGGGTGCTCGGCCGGTGCCGGTGGCACCGAGCAGCACCACGAGCCCCAGCGTTAGCCCTCGCATGATCATCGGGGCGCTCCCTGTCGCAGCCAATCGCCGATCCGCCCCACGACATCGGGCGTACCCATCACGCCGATCACGCGCGGTGTCGCGGTGACATAGGTGCGAGCGAAGCGCTGCAGCGAGTCTGCCGTCTGAGTGGCCATGTGGTCGTTGTAGCCCAGGTAATAGTCCATACCCGCGGCGCTCCACCAGAACGCGAGACTGGGGGCGAGCGACGCCGTGCGCTCGAGCGTCAACGCGGTGCCCACCTGACGGCGCTTTCGGGCGATGGCGAGGTCGTCGTCGGTGACGCCCTGGAGCAGATCGAGATTCTGAAGCTCCCCGACGATGGCGAGGATGGCTTGCTGCGCGTGCTCGGGCGTCGTCTTGCCGCGGATCTCGATCGGCCCGGTATGATCGAGTGTGAGATAGCTGCCGGAGATCGATTCGAACGGTCCTGACTCCACTATTTTTTGTTGGAAAGCGGAGCTGGGGTCGTTGAACACGTCGAACAACACGTCGGCGGCATAGGTCGCGCCCGGGTCCGTTCGCACGCTGGGCCCGTGCAGCGCTACCACGATCGTCACGTCGAGCACGTCTTTCGCGACCATGACGGCAGTCGTCTTGTCGAGCCCCGGAACCTCCGGGATCGGGCGGTCGGCGAACGGATTCGGTGCGGCGCCCCACTCGCCAAATCTCTTCACTGCCACGGCGAAGATACGGTCGGGCTCGACATCGCCGGTAACGATCAGCGCCGCGTTGTTCGGCACATAGTAGCGGGCGTACGTCGCCTTGAGACGGTCGAGCGAGATCCCCTGCAGGGAGCTCGAGTCTCCGCCGACATCCTTGCGGTGCCACGCGGCGCCCCAGAGCGCGCGTTCGACCTGACGCTCGAGGTCTCCCTCGGGGTCCGACTCGCCGCGCTGCAGCTCGTTCAAGACCACGGAACGCTCCGCCTTCAGGTCCCCATTCGAGAACCCGGCCTTCAGCAGCAAGTCTGCCAGCAGGCCGATGGCGGACTCGATGTTGTCGGACGGCACCGTCACGAAGTAGTTGACGACCTCGTCGGAGGTCGTCCCGTTGTAGACGCCCTTGAGCTTCGTGGCCTCGAGACCGAAGGCCGATGGGTTGTGACGGAACGAGTGGAACAGCAGATGCTCGTACAGGTGCGCGAGTCCGGCTTCGTCCGTGTCCTGCGTGAACGCCCCGTTGTGAACGGCGACGAGGGCCGTGGCCAGCGGGACCGCCGTGTTCTCCACCACGATCACCTGCATCCCGTTGTCGAGGGTCTTGCGGTGCATCACGCGCTCGAGCGGGGACTGCCCCGCCCATGCGGATGATGCCGCGCCGATGCCCAGACCGAGCGCGAGGACCGGCGCTCTCACCTGAACACCTGCAGCGCCACCTCCACCCGCCCGAACGGCGCGCTCACCTGGACACCTTGCACGA
>QHUE01000107.1 GCA_003221825.1 Gemmatimonadota bacterium | reverse complement strand
TCGCTGAGACCGAAGCGGAATCCGATGCCTGGGTGAAGGGTGATCGCAAGAGAAACCGCCGGCCCCCCGAGCTGCTCACACGCGACGTCGTCTCCAAAGCCATCGTCAAGGAGATCGCGGAAGGGCGGGGCACGCCGCATGGCGGCGTCTTCCTCGACATCGCGTCAAAACAAGGCCCCGACTACATCAAAAAGAAGCTGCCGAGTATGTATCACCAGTTCAAAGAGCTGGCGCATGTCGACATCACCACAGACCCCATGGAGATCGGCCCGACGACGCACTACATGATGGGCGGGGTCAAGGTGGACGCCGAGACGCAGGAGTCGACGGTGCCCGGTCTATACGCGGCCGGTGAAGTCGGCGGCGGGATGCATGGCGCCAACCGTCTCGGCGGCAACTCGCTGAGCGACTTGCTGGTGTTCGGACGCCGCGCCGGCCAGTACGCGGCGGGGAAGCGCGGCGCCCCACCGGCGATCCCGGACGCCGAAGTCGATGAGGCGATGCGCGAGGCGCTGGCGCCGTTCGAGCAGGGCGGCGAGAACCCGTTCGCCGAGCAGGCGATGCGCGAGGCGCTGGCGCCGTTCGAGCGCGAGGGTGAGAACGCCTTCGCCGTGCAGTCGGCACTGCAGGCGGTGATGCAGCGCAACGCCGGGATCATCCGCGACAAGGGAGGGCTCGAGACGGCGCTGGCCGAGCTCGAGAAGCTCAAGACCCGAGCCCGCAAGGTGGGGATCACGGGCAGCCGCGAATACAATCCCGGCTGGCACACGGCGATCGACCTGCGCTCGCTCCTCGTGGTCTCCGAGGCGACCGCGCGGGCAGCGCTGGAGCGCACGGAAAGCCGGGGCGGCCACACGCGCAGCGACTATCCCGACTCCGACGAGCGACAGGCGCGCGAGCAGATCGTGATTAAGAAAGAAGGGGACCGCATGGCAGTGCGGCGCGAGCACCAACCCCCGATCCCCCCGGAATTCATGGCACTCATTAAGGAAGGGAAATAACGTGGCCGAGCAGCGTCGGTTGCGGCTGTTCCGCGGGACGCGCGAGCGAGGCGAGCTGCAGGAGTACACGGTCGCCGCAGGGGAGGGAATGGTAGTGCTCGATGCCGTGCACGCCATTCAGGCCGAGCAGGCGCCCGACCTCGCGGTGCGCTGGAACTGCAAGGCGGGGAAGTGCGGCTCGTGTTCCGCGGAGATCAACGGCAAGCCGCGGCTGATGTGCATGACGCGGATGTCCGACTATGCGCCCGACGAGACGATCACGGTCACGCCGATGCGAGCGTTCCCGGTAATCAAAGACCTCGTGACGGACGTGTCATGGAATTACGAGGTCAACAAACGGATTCCCGCCTTCCAGCCGCGCAAGCCCGACGCAGCCGACGGCACGTGGCGGATGTATCAGTACGAAATCGAGCGGCCGCAGGAGTTCCGCAAATGCATCGAGTGCTTCCTGTGCCAGGACGTCTGTCACGTGTTGCGCGCGCACGAGAAGCACGAGCAGTTCATGGGGCCGGCGATGCTGGTACGCGCGGCGGTCTACGAGATGCACCCGCTGGACGAGGCGGATCGCCGCGATTACCTGCGCCATGAGGGCGGGATCGGCTTCTGCAACATCACGAAGTGCTGCACCGAAGTCTGTCCCGAATCGATCACGATCACCGATAACGCGATCATTCCGCTCAAGGAACGGGTCGTCGACGCGAATTACGATCCGTTGGCGGCGCTGTGGCGAAAACTCACCGGCTGAGCGCCCCCCCCGGCGACGCGCTGCTCAAGGCGTACTCGGCCAACGCGCGGATCAATCAGTACCTGGTACAGCAGCTCGATCCGGCGGTCTGGCAGGCACCGGCGCCGGGTCCGAAGACCCGCACCATCGCGGCGCAGGTCGCTCACCTCCACAACTGCGGCCTCCGCTACCTCGAGCGGACCGCACCCGGCTTCCCCGTGCCCGGCGAGCTGGACCGCCGCCGCGTGACGCGGGCGCAGGCCGTGCGCGCGCTCGGGGCCAAGCGCAAGGCGGTGCTCGCGATTGTGGGCGGCGCGTTGAAGGATGACGGCAAGATTGTCGGGTTTCATCACGACGCGGCGGGATACTTGATGTACTACATGCTCCACGACGCGCACACTCGCGGGCAAATCGTGCTGCAGGCGCGGCTGTTGGGATATCCGATCAAGCAGAAGACCATGATCGGGATGTGGCAGTTCTCCAAGCGGGCCAAGGAGTGAGCGGCATGCGCCGGCGCGACTTCTTGCGGACGACGGCAGCCGCGGTCAGCGGCGTCGCCCTGCGCACGGGGACAGGACCGGTGGACTGGAAGGATTGGCGCGTCAACGGCGCGCGCGTCAACCAGCATCTCACCGATCTGTCCCGCTTCGGCGCAAACCCGCAAGGCGGCGTCAGCCGAGTGGCTTTCACCGAAGCGGACATCGGGGGAAGACGGTTCGCGATGGACCTGATGCGCCAATCGGGGCTCGCCGTGCGCATCGACGCCGTTGGCAACATCATCGGTGAGCGCGCCGGCTCCGCGCGGAACGTACTCCCCATTCTCTTCGGTTCGCACATCGATTCAGTGCCCGAGGGCGGCAATTATGACGGCGACGTCGGCTCCATGTCGGCGATCGAAGTCGCCCAGACACTCGGCGAACGCGCCTATCGCAACCGGCACCCGCTCACCGTGGTGATCTGGTGCGACGAGGAAAGCGGCCTCACCGGTAGCCGGGGGTTCATCGGCGATCTCCCGCCCGCCGAATTGACGAGTCCGGGTCGCGACGGCGTGCCGCTGGCTGACAAGATTCGCCGCATCGGCGGCGATCCCGACCGCCTGGCCGACGCGCGTCACGCGCCGGGGAGCATCGCCGCCTACGTCGAGCTGCACATCGAGCAAGGCGCCATGCTCGACGAGCGCGGGCTGGAGATCGGTATCGTCGAAGGCATCGTCGGGATTCACCACTATGATGTGACGATCCACGGCTTCGCAAACCACGCCGGCACGACGCCGATGGACCGCCGTCGCAACGCCATGCTCGCCGCCGCAGAGCTCACGCTCGCCGTCGACCGCATCGTACGGTCCGTCCCGGGTCGACAGGTGGGCACGGTGGGCCGCCTCGTCGTCCACCCGGGCGCCCCGAACGTGATCCCGGGGCAGGTTGACCTCACCGTCGAGCTGCGCGATCTGTCCACCACCACGATCACCTCGTTGTGGGACCGGATCCATGCCGAGGCGCTGGACATCGTGCGCAAATACGACACAACGCTCGATTACGTCCTCCAGCACACGAACGATCCGGCGCTGTCCGATCCACACGTCCGGGCCGTGATCGCCGACGCCGTGGCGGGACTGAACTTGACCAGTCAGCTCATGCCCAGCGGTGCGGGGCATGATGCGCAGGATCTCGCGCGGATCGGTCCGATGGGAATGATCTTTGTTCCGTCGGTGAAGGGCATCAGCCATTCGCCGCTCGAGCTCACCAGACCCGAGGACGTGACCAACGGCGCGAACGTGCTACTGCAAACGATTCTGAGATTGGACCAACGCTGAACCCCGTGCCGACCGTCGTCATTGTGGGCGCCGGCTTCGGCGGCCTGCGGGCCGCCCGCGCGTTGCGTCGGGCGCCCGTGCAAGTCGTGCTGCTCGACCGCAACAACTATCACCTCTTCCAGCCGCTGCTGTATCAGGTGGCGACCGCGGGCCTCGAGCCCGAGGAGATCGCGAAGCCGACGCGCTCGATTCTGCGCGGCCAGAAGAACTTTGATTTCCGGTTGGTCGCCGTCACGCGGGTCGACTTCGCGGCGAAGCGCCTCGAGACCAGCGCGGGGCCCATCGCCTACGATTATCTGGTTCTGGCGCCCGGGGGCGAGACGAACTTTTTCGGGCTGGACTCGATGCAGCGCCACGGTCTGGGGCTGAAGGACATTCCCGACGCCATCACGATTCGCAATCACGTGCTGACGTGCTTCGAGCAGGCGATGCTCGATCTCGATGCCGAGCAGCGGCGCACGCTGCTCACGTTCATCGTGGTCGGGGGTGGGCCGACCGGCGTCGAGATGGCGGGTGCACTGTCGGAGCTGATCCGGCTGGTGCTCGTGAAGGACTACCCGCGGCTCAACATCAAAGACGTCCGCATTCTGCTCCTCGAGGCAACCGATCGGCTGTTGCCGGCCCTGCCCGAGCGGCTGCGCGAGGCGGCGGGGAAGACGCTGTGGCGCAAATACGTCGAGGTCCGCTTCGGCGCGACCGTGGCCGATTACGACGGCCGGCAGGCGCGTCTCAAGAGCGGCGAGGTCATCCCCGCGCGGACGGTCATCTGGGCCGCGGGGGTGCGCGCGGCGCCGCTCAATGCGACACTCGGCCTTCCCACGGCACGACAAGGCCGCATTCCCGTCGAGCCGACGCTGCAGGTGGCGGGGCATCCCGAGGTCTTCATCATCGGCGATGCGGCCTATCGCGAGCAGGAGGGTGAGCCGCTGCCGATGGTCGCGCCCGTCGCGATCCAGATGGGGCACTCGGTCGCCAGCAACATCAAGCGCCACCTCCGCGGCCGGCCGCTCGAGGCGTTCCGGTATCGGGATCAGGGCACGCTCGCCACGATCGGCCGCAATGCGGCCGTGGCGAACGTCTATGGACTCAAGTTGAGCGGGTTTCCGGCGTGGGTGATGTGGCTCGTGATCCACATCATTCAGCTGATCGGCTTTCGGAACAAGCTCTTCGTGCTGATCAACTGGGCGTGGGATTATTTCTTCTACGAGCGCGCCGCCCGGCTGATCACCCGCGACTGACGTCTACCCCGAATCAGTGCAGCCGGCCTGCGCCCCCGTCCGCCGCGTTGGGCGGCGGCGTGAATGGCGCCCCGTGCAGCACGCTGCCCGGGCCGCCAATGATGTTTGCGTCGGGCGCCCCATCGCCGCTGCAGTCGAAGCTGCCGTTGTCGATGACGGCGCCCCCGTTGCCGACGAAGACATTGGCCCCGGTCGGCGCGTCGAAGATGACGCCGGCGTTTCCCCCGCTGTTCTGGACGTTGTTCCAAACCACCTCGTTGCGGCACGCGGACGTCAGGAAAATGCCGGCGGCGCCGACATTTGTGACCCGGTTGGCGCGGATCACGTTGTGGATCATCGAGACGGGCAAGATGGAGCCGCCGGATCGGGCGCGAATACCGTTGCGCAGCGCGCCGTCCACCTGGTTCTGCTCCACGCGGCTGTCGGCGAGATCGGCCAGAGCCAACCCATTCTGCCACGGGCCGCGGACGACGTTTCCACTGATCACGACGTTCGCGCCGTCACGCACCCGAACGCCACCGAAGTTCATGGCGCTAGACGGCGCGATGGCGATGATCTCGTTGTTCTCGATTCGCACACCGTCCGTGCCCGCCTGCAGCTGCACGCCGGTACCGGACCCACCGGATATGAACCGGTTGCCGGCCACCAGCGTGCCCGGTGCGCTGCTCCCGAAGAAACACTCGTCTGACCCGCACGCGACCACGTTGTCGGTCACCCGTGCGTCCGGCGTATTCACCAGCACGAACGCGTCGACCCACGATCCAGAAATCGTGTTGTGCGACAGCACGACGCCGGGGCTGTCATCCACTTCCAGCGCCGCGACGGAGGTCCCGTCCCCGGTAAGCGTATTCCCATCCACGGCGACACCATCCACGCTCAGCAGCAGCACCGCCGCCGGCGACCCCGCAGGCTCGAGACGATTGGCCACGATGCTGCCGCCCGTGAGGTTCCGCGCGGCGATCGCGTGTGCCCACGGTCCGCGCACGACATTGTCGGCCACGACCACGTTGCTGCCGTCGCGGACGCGGACCCCGCCGAAATCCGCGCCCGTGGACGGCGCGCTCGCCACAATTGTGTTGTGTTCGATGCGCGATCCGTCGATGCCCCCCTGCAGCTGCAAGCCGGTGAAGGAACCGGCCGACTGGAATTCGTTGCCGCTCACCACCGCGTTCGTCGTCGCAAAGAAGAATGCACAGTCGCCGCTGCTGCACGTCACCATATTGTTCGTCAGGCGCACGTCCGTAGCATTCCCGGTCACACCATCACCATCGATGTCGCCCGGATCGTTGAGGGCCAGGTATGGGTCGCTCGCGGCGCCGCTGCCGTCCAGGACGAGCCCGTCGACCGTGGCGAATGATGCCAGGACTCTCACCAAGGACGACACGGTCGCGCCCGGCGCCACCAGTAAGCCCGAGCCGGGCGTGGCACAGGTAAGCGTAATGCTCGAACTGATGGTCACGTCGCTGCTGACAGCAATCATCCCGTTGATCGCAACCACATCGCCCGCGTGAGCGCCGCTCAGAGCGGCGGTGAGTCCTGGCTCGTCCGACACAATGACCGTTGGGCTGGCAACGCACGTGGGAGAGGCAACGAGCGCGTACGACGGTTGGCTGGGACTGGCTGGCTGGCTCGGCTCGCTACAGGCGGCCAATCCGCCGATGGCGACGAGAATCGCTGGCACACGGGCGACACGCATGACACACCTCCGCTGGGGGACGTTTCAAAAAGACACGTTACCGCAGAAGTGTCAAGCGGGCGTCAAGCCACTCGCTGCCGCACCACGCCGCTCCACCCACAATCGAGACACCAGCGGTGCTCGACGACGGGCAGTAGCCGCCGCAAGACCGAATGCTGGATGAGCGCAAGCTGTGCGCCGCATTGCGGACAGACCCGTTTCGCCGGGAGCATGAAATAGACGAACGTCATCACGATGCCGGCCCGCAGCAGCACTGTCGCAAACAGCACGACCACGACCAGCATTTACGCCGCCTTCTCCTGTACGAATGCCGCGATACGCCGCTCCAGCTCGGCCAGCTCGACCGGCTTCACCAGCACGCGGTCGCGCGGCACTTCCGCCAGGCCGCGACCCGCCAGGTGCGTGATATCGCCTGAGAGGAACAGCACCCGCTCGGCCAGGGCAGGGCGCTCCTGTTGCAGTCGCTCGTAGAACTCGGCGCCGTCCATGCGCGGCATGCGCAGGTCGGCGAGAATGACGTGCGGCTCGAACCCGTCCTTCAAACGGTCGAGAGCGGCCAGTCCGTCACCGGCTTCGGTGATCTCGGCGCCACGCTTGGTCAGGAATCGCCCCATCGGGCGGCGAATCAGCTCCTCATCATCGACCAGGAGGATGCGAATCCCTTCGAGGCTCTTTTTCGGCGTGGGCGAGACGCGGGACTGCGGCGCGGCGGCCGGCGCCGCGGGGACCGCCTGGCGCGCGGTGGGCAACCACACGAGAAACCGAGCTCCCGGCTCCGCGCGCTTCACGAGATCGAGCTCACCTTCCGCTTCACGGACCAGCTGGCGCGAGATGTACAGGCCCAGCCCGGTCCCGCGGATGCCCTTCGTGCTCGCGAACGGCCGGAACAGCCGCTGGGCGATCTCGGGCGCCACACCAGAACCATTGTCGGTGACCGTGACACACACGCGGCTGCCGGTATCATCCATGAAAGAGTCCACGATCAGTCGCCGCGGCGGCTTCACGCTGCGCAGCGCGTCGAGGGCGTTGCTCAACAAATTGACGATCACCTGTTCCAGCCGATTGGCGTCGCCCACCACCGTCGGCAGCTCGGGGTCGAGTCGCCCTTCGATCGAAATCTCGTCGATGCTGAACCGGTAAGAGACGAGATCGATGGCGCTGCGCACCACGTCGTTCATGTTCACAGATGCGCTGCGCTTCTCACCCGCGCGGACGAAGCGCAACAGCCCGCGGAGCAGCTTCGCGGCGCGCTGTGCCTGGCGCAGGATGCTCTGCATCTCGTTGCGCTGCTCGGCCGGCAGATTGGTGTCCGCCAGCCGCAGCTCGGCATGGCTGGCGATGGCCATGAGCGGGTTGTTGACCTCGTGGGCCACGCCGCCCAGCAGCTCGCCCGCCGCCGCGAAACGACCCTGTTCCTCCGCCCGGTCGCGCAGCACACGCGTCATCTGATTGAAATGGTCCGTGACCCTGCCAAGCTCGTCGTCTCGAACGATCGGCACCTGAGCGGTCAAGTCACCGTCAGAGACCTGCTGGATCCCGCGCTCCAGCGCGGCGAGCGGCTTCCACATGCGGCGCCGCACGACGAACAGGACAACCGGTAGTAGGATTGCCCCTACGACCAACACGACGATCGCCGTCACCGAGCCGAGATTCCGGGTCAGCGCGAGTGTCACCGCTGCGCCATAAATCATGGCTGCGGCAACGACGACGACAATCAAGACGCGGAGGCTCTTTATCACGAGATCAAAATGCAACTGCGACCGGCAAGAATGCCACTAGCCGGAATGCTCAGCACGGCCTAATCTCTCGGTTCTTCCACAACCCAGGTACCAGTCGATGCGTGCAATGAGTGTTTTTCTGACATTCGGCGCCCTCGGCCTGCTCGCGTGCTCCCACGCCACCGCTCCGGCCCACGCAGCTCCCGCACCCGCTCCCGTTCGCCAGGATACCGCGCGCGCCGCCGCCGGGGGAGGCCGGCAGCAGACGCCCGACGCGACCGCATCGTGGTCTGGGACCGCATGGGGAACAAGGTTTTTTTGCGGATCGTGTCGTACGCCATGCGCGCCGACAGCACCCAGCCCGTCGCCCGCGCAGTCCGCCTCTCAAACATCGCGCCGATCATCATGAGCTTCGACGTCGCGTCGTGGCACACACCCGATAGCACCGCCGTCATCGAGGCGACGAAGCTTTTCACGACCGATGTGCAGGAGCTGAACGTGCGCCAGTGGGGGGTGCGCGTGCGTCGCATGGACCCGGCGCGCTCCGTGGTCGACCGCGCTCGCTCCTTCCAGCGCAACGTCGAAGTGAGCGCCCTGCAGACATTCGAAGTCGATTCGGTGCCCGGTCCGGCCGGCGGTCCGCCCAACCGTTCGCTGAATTCGATCACGATGCTCATGAACTACTCGATGGTCCTGCTGCCCGACCATCCCATGATGGCTCGGCTGTGCGATGACCGGGTCGGGTACTTCAGCCTATCCTTTGAAGATTACGACAACGACCTCGTGTCGGGCCCGCGGCGCTGCTTCATCAAGCGTTTCCGGCTCGAGCCGAAGGATCCGAACGCTGCCATCTCCGACCCGATTCAGCCGATCGTCTGGTACATCGATCCCGCGACGCCCGCCAAGTGGGTGCCGTGGCTGATCAAAGGCGTGGAGATGTGGGAGCCGGTGTTCCGCGCCGCCGGTTTCAGCAACGCGATAACGGCGCGCGTCCCGTCGGCGAGCGATACCGATTTCGATCTCGACGACGCACGGTTTTCCACGATCCGCTGGCTGCCGTCGACGATCGAGAACGCCTACGGACCGAGCGTCAGCGATCCGCGCTCGGGCGAGATCATGAACGCCAACATCGGGTTCTATCACAACGTGGCGAGCCTGGTCGAGGCGTGGTATTGGACCCAGGCCGGCGCGGCTGATCCGCGCGCCCGCCAGCTGCCGTTCCCCGATTCGCTGATGGGCTTGATGCTGGCCTACGTCGCGAACCACGAAGTCGGCCACAGCCTCGGCCTGCGCCACAACATGGTGGCGTCGACCTACTATCCAGTGGACTCGCTGCGCAGCAAGTCGTTCACGTGCCGGATGAAGGGGACGAGCCCGTCGATCATGGATTACGCGCGCTACAACTACGTCGCCCAGCCGGGCGACAGCGCGTGCCTGATGCAAGGCATCGGGCCCTACGACTTCTTCGCGATCGACTGGGGCTATCGCCGCATTCCGGGGGCGGCGTCACCGGACGCCGAGCGCCCGGTGCTCGATTCGCTGGCGCGACAGCAGGATGCGAACCCGTATTTCCGCTGGATCGGTGACGGCGATCCGGTCGATCCGCGCATCATCACCGAGGCGCTGGGCGATGATCCGGTGAAGGCAAGCGGCTACGGCGTCCGCAACATCAAGCGACTCGTGCCGATGCTGATCCCCGCGACGACCGGGGACAAGCTCGACAATTACGAGCGCCTCGACGACATGTACACCGAGCTCATCAACCAGTGGGCGCGGGAAATGAATCACGTGGCGGTGGTCGTGGGCGGGGTGTATCAGTTCACGAAGTACGCCAGCCAGAACGGGCGCGTCTATCAGCCCGTCCCGCGTGCCAAGCAGGCCGAGGCGGTGCAGTTCCTGAACGACAACGTCTTCACGACGCCGTCGTTCTTCTTCGATCCGGAAATCCTGCGGCGCATCGAGCCCACCGGCTTCGTGGAGCGGGTGCGGGCGCGGCAGACCACCCTGCTGAACCTGCTCTTCCAGGACGCGCGGCTGGCGCGTGTCGCCGAGCAGCAGGCGACGCAGGCCGACGGCGCCGCGTACACGATGGCGGACCTGTTCGGCGACGTGCGGCGCAGCGCCTTCGCTGAGTTTGGCACGGGGTCGGTGCGCGTGGATGAGTACCGGCGCAATCTGCAGCGCGCCTTCGTCGATCAGATGGAGCGGCTGATCAGCACGCCGCTCGTGACGCCGCTGCCGCCCGGCTTCACGCCGTTCCCGGGCTTCACGCCGCCCGCGCCGCGGCCGGCCGATGCGCGCGCGCAGGCCCGGCTCGAGCTGGTGGACTTGCAGAGTACCCTGCGCGCGGCGTTGCCGAGGGCAGGGGATCGCACCACGCGGGCACACATCGTCGACCTGCAGGCACGGATCGATCAGATCCTGCACCCGAAGTCGTAGATGAGATTATGGAAATGGTCATTGCGACAATGGTTGCTCCGGGCACGGGCGACGCCTGGCTCGGCACACAGGGGGATGTTTGGGATCCACAAAAGGATATGCGCCTGGCCGCGCTCGGTGCGTTACTCTGCATGTGCGTGACGGCTCTTGTAAGACGGGCTCGGGCACCTCGACCGGTACTGTTGGCTGGGAGGGAAACGTGAGACAGCGGAACGTTGGAAAGTTGGAATGTTGGAAGGTAACTCGTGCACCGTGGTTAGTCGCGCTCACAATTTCCATCATTCCAACATTCCAACTTTCCGCTCAGTCCTTCGAGCAGCGCCTCCTCGCAATTCCCGACACCGCCAGCGTGCGCCAAATGTCACGCGATCTCTCCGCGGTCCCTCACATGGCGGGCACGCCGGCGCAGGCCGCGACGCGCGACTACGTGCTCGACAAGATGAAATCGTGGGGCATCGATGCGTGGAGCAAAGAGTACTCCGTCTACATCCCACAGCCGGATACCGTCGCCGCGTGGATTCTCACCGGCAAACGGGCAACGCGACTCGACCTGGCCGAGCCGGGGAAAGGTCCCCAGATCCCTCCGTTCAACGGCTACACCGGCGACGGGGATGCAACGGCCGACGTCGTGTACGTGAACTACGGGCTGATCGAGGACTACAAGACGCTCGATTCCCTGGGGATCAGCGTGAGCGGCAAGATCGTGATCGCCCGCTACGGCCGCTCCTTCCGCGGGATCAAGGCGCGCGAGGCGCAGAAGCGCGGCGCCGTCGGCCTGA
>QHUE01000323.1 GCA_003221825.1 Gemmatimonadota bacterium | reverse complement strand
CGCCAGCGAATACTTGCCCAGATCGACGTAGACCTCGGCCAGCTCGAGGCGGTGGTAGATGTGATCGGGCGCGAGGCGGACGGCGGTTTGGAGGTGCATGACCGCGTCATTCCAGTTCGCCTTGTCCATGAAGCCGCCGCCGAACAGCGCCTTGGCGAAGAAGCGCTGAAAGCCGGAGAGCCGCTTCACTTCGGCGTTCCAGGCGCCCAGCACATGATGCGCGTTGTCGTAGTTCGAGTCGATCGCGACGGCGCGTGAGGCCTCGTCGTAGATGATCTTGGCGTAGCGGACGCGCTCTTTACTGCCTTTCGTGCGGGATAGACGCCCCAGGACCATCGCGAGCGCGTAATGCCCGTCGGGCCGCGTCGAGTCGGCGCGAATCGCGCGCTCGGCGTAGCCGCGGCCCACAGAATAAAGGCTATCCCGGCGCCGCTTGAGGGAATCGGCATTGCCCTGTATTTGTTTGGCGACGTCGGCGATCGCCCGGGCCGCCTTCCAGTTCGCCTCGTAGCTCAGCGAGTCGCCGGCGAGGGCCGCCTGGTAATGGCGCAGCTGGACGTCGGGGTGCATCAGGCCGGCACTGTCGCCCAGGGCGATGTGATTGACCGGGTTTTGTGCGACGAGCGCGAGAACGATGGAGAGCATGCGAGAATACGCCGCGCATCGACAAGCACTCGACCGGCGGCGTCGGCGACAAGGTGTCGCTCGTGCTCGGTCCCCTCGTGGCCGCCTGCGGCATCGCCGTGCCGATGATGTCGGGGCGGGGACTCGGACACACCGGCGGCACGCTCGACAAGCTCGAAGCGATCCCGGGATTCCGCACCAACCTGTCGCTCGCCGAAGCGAAGGCGCAGGTGCAGAAGCTCGGCTGCGCGCTGATCGGGCAGACCGCCGAGATCGCGCCGGCCGACCGCAAGCTGTACGCGCTGCGCGACGTCACGGCGACCGTCGAGTCGATTCCACTGATCGCCGCGAGCATCATGTCCAAGAAGCTCGCCGAAGGACTGAACGGGCTGGTGCTCGACGTGAAAAACGGCAGCGGCGCGTTCCTGCCGGAAGTCGCGCGCGGGCTCGAGCTGGCCAAGACGATGATCGCGCTGGGCGAGGACCGCGGCTGCCCGACCATCGCCCTCATCACGGCGATGGACCGGCCGCTGGGCCGCGCCTGCGGCAACGTGCTGGAAACCGAAGAAGCGATTCTCGCGCTGCGCGGTGAGGGCCCGCCCGATCTGCTCGAGGTGACGTACGCGCTGGGCGTCGAGATGCTGCTGCAGGGCGGTATCGAGAAGAACACGAAGAAGGCGAGAAAGAAGCTGGAGACGGCGATCGAATCGGGGCTCGCCGCGGAAAAGTTCGAGCAAATCATCGAGGCCCAGGGCGGCAACCCCAAGACCGTCGAGGATCCGTCGGTGTTACCGCAGGCCCAGGCGGTGGAGGTCTACGCCGCGCCCCGCACCGGCGTTGTCCAGCGCGTCGAGCCGCGCACCATCGGGCGGGCCATCATCGCCCTCGGCGGCGGCCGCCGCACGGTCGAAGACACCGTCGATCCCACGGTGGGCTTCGTGATCACCGTGAAGCCGGGCGACAAAGTGTTGGAGGGGGAACCGATCGCCTCCGTGTTCGCGAAGGATGCCGACGGCATTCGTACCGGCTGTGATGCCCTGGCGCAGGCCATCGTAATCGGCGACAAGCTGACGCAGAAACCGCTGCGGCTCGTGTCGCACCGCGTGACGCGGGCGGGAGTCGAGGAGCTCGGTTAGGGCAGCGGTTTCTGCCCGCTGCCTGGCCCCCAATCGCGCACGCTCTCTTCGTCGGCCGCCTCCTGCACGTCGCGCTCGGCGGCCTCCAGCTCGGCGTTCTCGAAGTCGCGGGGGCGAGGAGCCTTACTGGGCCAGAAGAACCAGGCGAGCAGGATCAGCAGGACCGCGATGACGGCGACGGTGCCCATCAGACATCGAGGTTCTTGACGAACTTGGCGTTTTCCTCGATGAACCGGCGGCGCGGCTCGACTTCATCCCCCATCAGCGTCTCGAACAGCTGTGACGCCTCGAGTGCATCCTCCATCGTCACCTTGAGCAGGGTGCGCTTCGTGGGATCCATCGTCGTATCGCGCAGCTGGTCCGGGTTCATCTCGCCCAGGCCCTTGTAGCGGCTCACGCTGATCGCGGCTTTGCTCTCGGTGCCGTTCGTGAGGCGCTTCACGTAGGTATCGCGCTCCTTCTCGTCGTAGGCATAGAACTCTTCCTTGCCCTTGGACACGCGATACAGCGGCGGCTGCGCGATGTAGATGTACCCGACGTCGATCAGCTGCTTCATCTCCTTATAGAAGAAGGTGAGCAGCAGCGTGCGGATGTGCGCGCCGTCCACGTCGGCGTCGGTCATGATGATGATCTTGTGGTAGCGCGCCTCGTCCACCTTGAAGTCGTCGCCCACGCCCGTGCCGATCGCCGTGATCATGGTGCGGATTTCTTCGTTGGACAGAATCTTGTCGATGCGCGCCTTCTGCACGTTCAGGATCTTGCCGCGCAGCGGCAGAATCGCCTGGTAGCTGCGGTCCCGGCCCATCTTGGCCGACCCGCCGGCGGAGTCGCCCTCGACGAGATAGATCTCGCACAGCTT
>QHUE01000106.1:12233-17046 GCA_003221825.1 Gemmatimonadota bacterium | reverse complement strand
ATCGCGGCCGCCAAGTCGTCGGCGATCCGCGGCAATCTGCCGTACTTGAGACCGTGCACGGCCGGCCGGGCGCCCTCGTCGAGCCAGACCGCCGATCGGACGCAGGTGAGCGCGGCGGGCCAGTCGGCGCACAGGCGGCACGGGCCGAAATGCGGCTCCGGTTGCCCGCACCGCCCGCACCACGGCGGCCGCACCGAGCGCCATCGTTGCCGGCACAGCGGGCAGACGATCCTCCGTGCGTCGCGGGAGCTGAGCAGGGCGTGACAGAGCAGGCACTCCGCGGGAAGAAGCAGCTGCTCGATTGCGGTGCTAAACACGGAGCGCGCGTTGCACGGCGGCGCGCATCACCTCGGTGGGAGCGTCAGTGCCGGGGAAAAACCGCTCGAACGCTGCCGCGCCTTGCTGGACGAGCATCTCGCGACCATCCATCGCCTCGATCCCGCGCTCGCGCAGGGCATGGACCCATCGGGTCTCCCCCGGCGCGTACACCAGGTCGAGCGCGCGCTGCACACCGGGGATGTGATTGACGTCGATCGGGAGCGGATCGTGTCCGGCGAGTCCGAGCGGTGTGGCATTGATCGCGACGTCGACCTCGATCGGGCCGTTAGCGACAGCCGTCGGGACGCCGATGCCCGTCGCCCACTCGGCGAATGCCTTGGCGCGCGAGGCATCCCGCGAGCGCACGAAGAGTTTCGCACCGCGGTCCGCGGCGGTCACCGCCGTCGCCCGCGCCGATCCGCCGGTTCCCACCACGAGCCACCGCTCCCCGTGTTGAGCCGCGCCGATCTGGTCGAGCGCAGCAGCCACGCCGAATACGTCGGTGTTGTCGCCGACCAGCCCGCCATCTTCCGTCCAGAACGTATTGCACGCACCGACCCGGGCGCAGACATCTGTTTTCCGCGCGACGCATCGTTCGACCGCTTCTTTGTGCGGGACAGTGACGTTCCCGGCACCGCCGATGGCGGCCTGCATTGCGAGCACCACGGGGAGCGATGGCGGCGGTACCTGCAGCGCCACGTAGACGGCGTCGAGGCCGAGGGCGCGACACGCGGCGTTGTGCATCGCGGGGGACAGAGAGTGGGCCACCGGGTCGCCGATGACCGTGAGCAAACGCGTCTTAGCGTTGATCTCCACGCTTGCTCTCAGCCGCGAGTCGATCGGCCACCGCGGCCGTGAGGTCCTCGAGCTCCTGGCACGTGTCGCGGTACACGCCGAGATCGCCGCCAAACGGGTCGCTGACCTCGTCACCACCCTTGCCGGCGTATTCGCCGAGCACGAACACCTTGCCCTCGCCGCCGAGCTCGTCGACGCGGGCGCGGTGGTGTCGTGCCATCGTGAGGATGAGATCGGCTTGCTCTACGAGCTCTCGCGTCAGCAGCCGGGCCCGGTGCCCGGACAGATCGAGGCCGCGCTCGAGCCCGACGAGGTAGGCCCCTTCGGATGCCGGCGCGCCGTCCCAGGCACCCGTGCCAGCGGAGCTCACCGTGACGTCGAGCCCGCGGTCCTTCAACGCGCGCTCGAGGAGGGACGATGCGAGCGGGCTGCGGCAAATGTTGCCGGTGCAGACGAACAGGACATGTTGGGTCATGGTGCCAGCCGGCCGACGGCGCGTCGCAGCTCGGCGACACTCAACGTCCCTTCGCGAACGATGTGCGCCTGCGGCCTGGTGCAGTCAACCACCGTGGAAGGGGGCCGGTTCCCCAGCACTCCGCCGTCGAGTACGAGCAACTGTCCCGATGCTACCGCGGGCGCAAAGTCGCGCGCGATCGCGTCGGCGCCCGGGCCAGGCGGCTGGCCGGGCAGGTTCGCCGAAGTGGACGTCAACGGCACGCCCAGCGCGGCGACGAGGTTGGCGATCCCCTGATGCGAGGTCCAGCGCACCGCGATGCCGCCCTCTGGCCCTCGGAGAAGATCCGGCAGCCGTCCGGAGCCGCCGGGCAAGACCAAGGTGAGAGGGCCGGGCCAGAACGCACGCGCCAGCGCATCGGCGGAGGCGTTGAATGCCAGCCCGTGCGCTTCAGCCATTCCGCGATCGCTGATCAATAAGAGGAATGGTTTGCTGGCGGACCGACCTTTCATCGCGGCGAGTGCCGCCACGTCCGCCTGGACGGCGCGCGAGCCGAGGCCGTAAACGGTCTCCGTGGGATACGCGAGCAAGCCGCCGGCCTGCATGTGCGCCACGACGCGCGGAATCGCCGCCGCGACGTCCGCCGGCGTTTGGAATGCGACCGGTTTCACCGGAGCTCACGGGCCAGCGCCTCGGCGATCCGGAAGTCGTCGGCTGTGGTGATCTTGAAGTTGTACGGCGAATCAGGAATCAACTCCACCGGGAATCCGGCCCGCTCGCAGACCTCGGCATCGTCACTTGGCGCGCCGCCGTTGGCGGTTGCACCGAGCTGCGCATAGGCGTCGCGCAACATCTGCCGAGGAAAGCCCTGCGGCGTCTGCGCGCGCCAGATGCGCTCACGATCCACGGTGCGGGTGATGCGCGGGGTCGGCCGGTGGCTGCCCTGCCCGATTTCCTTGAGCGTGTCCGACGTGGGGACTGCGGCGACGGCACCGACACCCGCGCGCGCTCGCGTGATCACCGCGTCGATCGTCCCGCGACTCACGAACGGCCGCACGGCGTCGTGGATGAGAATGATCGTCGCGTCGTCGGGCAGCGCATCGAGTCCGGCGCGGACGGAATCCACACGCTGCGCGCCACCCGGCACGAACTCCAGCCGCTCGCCTCGCAGTTTGCCGAGCCAATCGGGTGGACGCTCCGCGTATCCGGGCGGCAAGGCGATGACGACCTGCCGGACTTCCGGATGGCTGGTGAACGGCCGGAGTGCGCGCAGCAGCATCGGGACGCCGAGGATGGGACGGAACTGCTTCGGCTCGCCCGGGCCGGCCCGCACGCCCGCCCCCGCTGCCACGACCACGACACCAACGTCAGGCTGCGAGACGCCGGGTGAGCTCACCGATTCCCTCCAGCCCGATGACCTCGAGATCGCCGGCGCCGGCGGTTCCGCGAGACCGGGCGGACAGGAACACGCGCCGGAATCCCTGACGGGCCGCTTCGGCCAGGCGCCGCTCCACGCCGGCGACGGGACGGATCTCGCCGCCGAGGCCGACCTCTCCCAGGAAGAGCGCGTCGGCGGGCACGGGACGGTCGTGCACCGTCGAGACGAGCGCGGCAAGAACCGCGAGATCGGTCGAGGGCTCGATCAGCCGCACGCCTCCCGTCACGTTGACGAAGACATCCAGATTCCCGAACGGCAGCCCGCCGCGGCGCTCGAGCACGGCGAGCAGCAGCGCCAGGCGGCGATGATCGAGTCCCGTGGCGACGCGCTGCGGCGTACCAAAACCGGCTTTGGAGGCGAGCGCCTGGATCTCGACCAGCATCGGGCGGGTGCCTTCCATCAGCGCCGTCACGGCGGAACCAGATGCGCCGGTGCTGCGGCCCGCGAGAAATGCGGCCGCGGGATTGGCGACGGGTTCGAGCCCCGACCCCGTCATGCGGAAGACGCCGATCTCGTCCACCGACCCGAACCGGTTCTTCACCGCCCGCAGGATCCGGTGGTCCAGCGTCGTCTCACCTTCGAAGTACAGCACGGTGTCGACGATGTGCTCGAGTGTCTTCGGGCCGGCGATGCCGCCGCCCTTGGTCACGTGGCCGACGAGCACGACCGCCGGTCCCGATTCCTTGGCGAAGCGCATCAGCCGGGCCGCGCACTCGCGCACCTGACCGACGTTACCGGGCGCCCCTTCGAGCTCCTCGGTATACGTGGTCTGCACCGAGTCGAGCAGCACGACGCTCGATTTCAGTTGCGCGGCGTGATGGAGAATCGATTCGAGGCGCGTCTCACCGAGCACGTGGATGCCGCCGGCGTCTTCTTCCAGGCGATCGGCGCGCAGGCGCAGCTGATCGGGGGATTCCTCACCCGAGACGTAGAGGGTCGAGACGCCCTGGCGCTCGAGCCGCGCGGCGCACTGCATCAGCAGCGTCGACTTCCCGATTCCCGGCTCGCCGCCGACGAGCACGACGGAGCCCGGGACGATCCCGCCGCCGAGGACGAAGTCGAACTCGGCGAGGCCCGTTTTCCAGCGCGCCATCGCCTCGCTTTTCAGGTCGGTCAAGCGGATTGGCGATTGGCCGGTTGGAACGCCCGCCGGCCCCACGGCCCGTCGGCCCGTCGGCCCCAGCGGCTCTTCAATAAGGGAGTTCCACGCGCCGCACGCGTCACATTTGCCGCCCCATTTGGGCTGATCTGCGCCGCATTCGGTGCAACGAAAGACCGACTTGCCTTTAGACACGTCCAGCCTCGAGCGCGGGAGCCTCGCGCGCCGTGTAATTGTCGAAGCGCGTGTACTCTTTCTTGAAGTGCAGCTTCACGGTGCCGGTCGGGCCGTTGCGCTGCTTCCCGACGATCACTTCCGCGATGCCTTCGATGCTCTCGTTCGTCTTGGGATCGACCGGGCCATCGTAGAACTCCTGCCGGTAGATGAAGCAGACGACGTCGGCGTCCTGCTCGATCGCTCCCGATTCACGGAGATCCGAGAGCTGCGGCCGCCGGTGCTCGCCGCCGCGCTGCTCCGGCGCGCGCGAGAGCTGCGAGATAGCGACGACCGGAACATCGAGCTCTTTCGCGAGCGCCTTGAGTGATCGCGAGATGTACGAGATCTCCTGCTGGCGATTCTCGACGTCGCCCGGCCCCTGCATCAGCTGCAAATAGTCCACGATCACGAGGGCAATGTCGTGCTCGGCCTTCAACCGGCGTGCTTTCGACCGCATGGCCAGCGGCGTCAGGGAGGGGGAATCGTCAATCCA
>QHUE01000106.1:0-12228 GCA_003221825.1 Gemmatimonadota bacterium | reverse complement strand
GTGCTCGATCGCCGCGTGCTGCACGATGTTGAGGGCGAGCGCCGTTTTGCCCATCGAGGGACGGGCCGCCAGGATGACGAGATCGGCGCGCTGAAAGCCGGCCGTCAGACGATCGAGATCGACGAAACCACTCGGCACGCCGGTGACCGAGCCCGAGCCCGATTGGAGCTGCTCGATCCGCTCCATCGTCGGCCAAATCAGCTCCTTGATGCGAATGAACTCTTCGGCGCGGCGGAACTGCGCCACCTGAAACACCCGGTGCTCGGCATTGTCGAGCACCTCGCCCGCCGTGCCGTGCCCTTCGTAGACATCCTGGATGATGCCGGTGGCGGCTTCGACCAGGCGGCGCAGCACCGCCTTGTCGCGCACGATCTTGGCGTGGTAGTCGACGTTCGCCGCGGTCGGGACGACATCGATCAGCGCCGCGATGTACTCCATCCCCCCGGCTCGGTCGAGGTCGCCGCGCCGGCTCAGCTCGTCGCGCAGGGTGACGGGATCGATGACGTCGCCGCGCTCGGTCAGGGACAACATCGACCGGAACAGCAGGCGATGGGCCTCGCGGTAAAACATCGAGTCGTCCAGGATTTCGGCGGCTTTGAGCGCCGCATCCTGGTCGAGCACCATCGCTCCCAGGACCGCCTGCTCCGCGTCATTGCTCCACGGAGTCTGACGGCCGGCGTACTCTGCCCCCCCCGGGCGTTCAGTTGTCGAGGAGGCGAGCGGCGATACGGACGTCATCCCAGGTTGGTCTCTTCCAGTTGGGGTTGCGCAGCAATGCGGCCGGGTGATACGTCACGACCACAGGGATACCACGGAACCGGTGAACCTGATTACGTAACCCGCCAAGCGACTGTTTGGTGTTGAGCAGGCTCTGCGCGGCCGTTCCGCCCATCGCCAGAATCACCTTCGGCTTGACCAGCTCGATCTGGCGATAGAGGAACGGCAGGCACGCCGCGATCTCGTCGTACTGCGGCAACCGGTTCTCCGGCGGCCGGCATTTCACGACGTTGCAGATGAACACCTGGTCGCGCGGCAGCTTGATCGCCTCGAGGATCTTCGTGAGGAGCTCGCCCGCGCGCCCCACAAACGGACGGCCCGTCTCGTCTTCCGTCTTCCCCGGCCCTTCGCCGATCACCACGAGTCGCGCGTTCGCCGGACCTTCGCCCGGGACGGTGTTGGTGCGCCCGTCGCAGAGCTTGCACTTGTGGCACGCGGCGACGAGGGTGGCGACGTCCTCGAGGCTCGCCGCCTGTTGGATCGGATCGGCGGCGAAGAGATCGGCGCTGGGCGGATCGAAACTCAGGCCGGCCGGTGGTGCGTCGGGATGCGTGATGGGAGATGCGGGATGCGTAGCAGCGGGTGCAGTCACGTTTCCCGCATCCCGCATCTCGTATCCCGGTTTCTCGGGGAGGATCACCGAGTCCCCGCCGAGTAGCCGCTGCTGTTTTAAGTATTCAGCCGCCAGAGCCCGCGCGTCAGTCAAAGCGCCTCTTCCACGACGTCGAGGATGCGTTCGGCCACATCGCGCTTGGGCAGCAACGGCAAGTCGACTTGCGTACCGTTACGTCCCAGGATCGTCACGCGATTGGTCGTGACCTCGAATCCGGCGCCGGGCTCAGTGGCGTCATTCAGGATCACGAAATCAAGCGCTTTATTCTGCATCTTGGACCGCGCGTTCGCGAGGCCGTTCCCCGTCTCCAGCGCGAACCCGACGACCACCATCCCCTTGCGCCGCTTGAGCGAGCCGAGTATGTCGGGCGTCGCTTCGAGCTCCACCGTCAGCGCTCCGGCGGACCGCGGGCGCTTCGTGTCGGCCTGATGCTTGGGCCGGTAGTCGGCCGGCGCGGCGCTCATGATGAGGGCATCGGCGTTGGGGATTAGGTCCTGCAGTGCCCGCTGCATGTCCTCGGTCGTCTCGACTTGCGTCGTGTGCAGCCCGGTGGGTGGCGCAAGCTCGGTTGGCCCGGTGACCAGCACGACTTCGGCGCCACGCGCGCGCGCCGCTTCCGCGAGCGCGTACCCCATCCGGCCGCTCGACGGATTCGTGATCACGCGCACCGGGTCGAGATGCTCGCGGGTCGGTCCGGCGGTCACGACGACGCGCTTGCCCGACCACTTGCTCGTTGTGCCGTGACCGAGCAGTCGCTCGGCGGCCGCGAAAATCGCTTCCGGCTCGCTCATGCGCCCCGGTCGCTCACTTGGCCCCTCGGCGAGGGCGCCGATCTCCGGTCCAATGAACTGCCACCCGCGCTGCGCGAGCGCCGTGAGGTTCGCCGTCGTGGCCGGGTTCGCGTACATCGCGTCGTTCATCGCCGGCGCCGCCAGCACGGGCCGGTCGGCGCGCGCGAGCAGCAATGCCGTCAGGAGGTCGTCCGCCATGCCCATGGCGCAGCGCGCCAGGATGTTGGCGGTCGCCGGCGCGACGATGATGAGATCGGGATGTTTCGCGAGATCGATGTGCGCCAGCGCGCGCCCGCGCTCCCACAGCGAGGTGAGCACCGGCCGCCCCGTGAGCGCTTCGAAGGTCAGCGGCCGGACGAACTCCGCAGCCGCGGCGGTGAGGGCCACGTCCACGGTGGCGCCCGCCTCGGTCAGGCGGCGTGCCAGCGTACAGCTCTTGTAGCAGGCGATCCCGCCCGACACGCCGAGCACGACGTGACGGTCGGTGAACGGCATCAGGCTTCCTGCTGGCGCCGCCGCCGCACCAGGCGGTACTTGAGGCCGCCGCGGACGAGCTCGTCGAACGCCCGCGTCGTGAGCTTCTCCTCCCAGTCCACCGAGCGATCGCGCGGGAAATCGTTGACGAAGCGCGCGAACTTGGCGGCCACGAGCACGCCCAGGTACTTGTTCTGTGTCTGGCCTGCGACTTCTGCCGGTGTCACGATCCGCATTGCTCAGCCTTTCTGATGATGCAGTTCATCGTAAAGGCGCTGGGCCTCGCGCTGCAGGCCACGCCCATAGTTGATGATCCATTCACGGTCTTTCTCATCGCGTACGCGACCAGCACTGCCGTCGGCGATACTGACCACCTCGGTGACCGCGGTCGCGAGATCATCATTGCGAATCAGGCGGTCGAACGACAGCGCCTGTTCCATCTCGTATCCCGCGCGATCCAGACGCCAGCGGATCTGGTCGATGGACTCGCTCTTGCGCTGCCGCAGCCGATCGAGCAACACCCTCGGATCGCTCGGCAAAATGAATATCGAAACCGAGCGAGGTGGCGCGTACTGCTGTCGGACCTGGCGCGCGCCTTCGACCTCGATGTCGAGCAGGACATGCTTACCCGACGTGAGCACCTTCTCGACTTCACTCTTCAACGTCCCGTACAGCTCACCGCCGTACTCCGCGTACTCGAGGAACTTACCCGCCCCGACTCCCTCGAGAAACTGCGTTCGCTTCTGAAAATGATAGTCGACGCCGTCTCGCTCACCCTCGCGCGGCTTGCGGGTCGTCGCCGACACCGAGAAGCCGAACCGATCCGGGTGCTGATCCCGCACGGCTCGCGCGATCGTCGTCTTACCGCCGCCCGACGGCGCGGACAGGACCGTTATGCGCGGAGTCACTCGAGATTCTCCAGCTGCTCCCGAAACTTCTCCAGGTCCCCCTTCATCGCGATCACCGTCTGCGTGATGCGCGCGTCGTTCGCCTTGGAGCCCATCGTATTGACCTCGCGCAACATCTCTTGCGCCAGGAACCCGAGCTGCTTTCCGACCGTCTGATCGGACCCGAGCGCGGCGCGGGCCGCCGCGACGTGCGAACGGAACCGCACCAGCTCTTCCGTGATGTCCACCCGATCCGCCAGCAAGGCGATTTCGAGCGCCAGCCGCTGCTCGTCCACGCTCGCCTGGGCCGTCAGCTCGGCGACGGCCTGCTTGAGTCGCGCGTGCTCCGCCTTGAGACGGGCCGGAGCCTGCTCCTCGATGACCTGGGCCGCTGCCTCGAGCGCCTCGAGCCGCGTGCTCAGCTCGGCGGCGAGGGCCTTCCCCTCCCGCTCGCGCATGGTCACGACGTCGCGCGCGGCGCGCGACGGCGCGCTCGGGACCGGGGGCGTCGACCCAGCGGGCCGTCACCGCCACGTGTCCACGCTCGAGCAGCTGGCGCAGCCGCTCGCGCATCTCGATCTCGACCCCGGCCAGGTCAGCCGGCAGCTTGAGCTGCGGGTTGAAATAGCGGTGGTTGACGGTGCGGATTTCGACGCGCAGCCGTCCGCGGAGCACTCGATCTTCGGCCGAGCCGAAGCCTGTCATACTGCGCGGCACAGGGGCTTAAATGTAGCGGGGTGCGCTAGTTCGTGAAGAACCAGCGGGCGCCATACTGCTGCGCCGCCTTGGGATAGCCCAGTCCCTCCACGTAGCTCGACCGCATGATGTTGATGTTCTGTACGCTCCAGAAGAGCGTGACCCCCGCGAGCTGCATCTCGACGTTCGTATCGACGAAGCTCGAGCCGGTCATGGCCCGCTGCGCGCCGGAGCTGTCGAGCCCACCGAGGGCGGAGCGGCTCCAGGACTCCATCGCCACCTCGCCGCGCAGTGCGAAGATCCCGCTCTTGAAGACGCGCCAGAACTTCGAGTAGAACGTCGCGGATATACGCCCGTGGCGTGGCGGCTCGAAGTCTCCGCCGCCGACGACCGGGTCGAAGTACCAGGCGGCCAGCTGGAATCCGGGCACGAGGCGAAGCGTCGCGTGCGCCGCGACAAATTCCGTCAGCGGAGTGGGATTCAGCGAATCCACGGTCTTGATACCGACCGCGAACCCGAGGGGCGCAAACGGGTCGCGCCGGCCGCGGCCGACCTCCACGGTCAGCCGGCGATTCTCGAAGCGCAGCCAGCCCGCCACGTCCAGCGCCGGCTGCACCGGATCGGTGGTGACGAACGGGGTCTGCACATCGCGCTGCCACGCGACTTCGGCCCGCGCCGAGAACCCGAGCGGCAGGGTGAGTCCGGCGGTGCCATACGCACGCCATCCGTATCGATTGCCGATGTAGAAACTTTGACGGAAGGATCCGGCAAGTGTGATGGGCGGGAGCGGCATCCACCCTCCGCTGGCCTCTAGCTGCTGCGGCGCCCCGGCGGCACCGAATCGTGCAACCCCTGAAACGGTGGCGGTGGGCCACGCCTGGCTCACCGCGACGCTCGCGGCGGAGACGTCGCGTTGCGTGACGAGCGTGTCGTGACTGATCCCGCTGGTGCCGACCGTCGCCGTGAGTCTCCACCCCAATCCATCGTCCCGCTCCGCGACGAACAGGCGCAGCTGCCGGTCGCGGCGATCCTGCCGCCAGCCGTCGACCCGGCCGTCGGGCGCCGCGGCGCGATGCCAGCTCGAGCTCGAAACCTGAAACGATGCGCCCACCCGTCCTCCCGGCGGGACGTAGTCGGCTTTCAGCCAGATATCGCTGGTCCCGAACGGCGGGGTCGAGTTGCCGGTGGGACCGATGCCGATGCTGGCCCAATCCGCCAGCATCGACACCCCAAACCCCGATCGCGTGCGCGTCGCATACCCGGCGCGATAATCGGCGATGTCCTGCTGGCCCGTGACGATGCCGACCTGCGTCTGCGGCGTACTCGCCCGATGCTGCGCCGTCACCAGATACACGCGCAACGACGCGGGCAGCACGATGACGTCCACGCGCTGAATCGGTCCGAGCGGAATGCGCGCCGGATCGAGATAGACGGAGTCGCGGCCGAGCGGCAGCATCGGCACGCCGTCCCAGTAGATCTCGAGCGAGGCGGGCCCGCGGCCGCCGTACAGCAGAATCTCCGGTTCCCCGTACCAGCCGCCGCGCGCGATGTAGACGCCGGGAATGTGGCCGAGCAGATCGCTCAGCGTGCGCGCGTTCGACAGCAGGACGGAGTCCGTCGTGAAGGTGTAGCGCGTTCCCTTGGGCAAGGGACCGGAGAGAATGGTCGGCTCGAATGTCGGGAGCAACGCCGGGATCGTGTCGCGCCCCGTGGTATCCCGCGCCGAGGTGTCTCGTGCCGGCGTGCGCCGAGCCGTTGAGTCGACCTGGGCCGCCAGCGCCGCAGGGAGGAGCGCCAGGGCGAGAAGCCCCGCGCGAATCACGCGCCGGCGCGTTTGAGCAGGAATTCCGTGAACAGGCGGACCCCAATCGCCGTCGGTCCCTTGGCGTGGCCCGCCCCTTCGCCCTCGAGGTACGCGGTCCCGGCGATGTCGAGATGCACCCACGGGAAGCTGTCGACGAACTCGCGCAGGAACCACGCGCCCGCGATCGTGCCGGCGGACCGCCCGCCCGAATTCTTTACGTCGGCGACATCGGACTTGAGCAGCTCGCGGTATTCATCCCACAGCGGCAGCGGCCAGCAGCGCTCGCCGGCGCGCTCGCCCGCATCGCGCACCTCGGCCAGCAGCGCCTCGTCGTTGCCGAGCATGCCGATGGCGTGATGGCCGAGCGCGATGACCACGGCGCCCGTCAGCGTGGCGGCGTCGATCGCGGCGGCCGGTTTGAAGCGGCGGGCGTACGACAGCGCGTCGCACAAAATGAGCCGCCCTTCGGCGTCGGTGTTGATGATCTCGATCGTCTTGCCGAGGTGACTCTTCACGACGTCGCCGGGCTTGATGGCCGTACCCGACGGCAGGTTTTCGGTGGCCGGGATCAAACCGACCACGTTGATCTTTGGCTGCAGTCGTCCCAGGACCTCGAACGCGCCGAGCACGGCGGTGGCGCCCGACTTGTCGAACTTCATGTCCTCCATGTTCAGCGCCGGCTTGATCGAGATCCCGCCGGAATCGAACGTGACCCCCTTGCCGATCAGCGCGATGGGCGCTCCAGTACCGCCCTGATACTCGAGCACGATGAAGCGCGGCTCCTCGGCGCTGCCCTGGGCCACGGCGAGCAACGCTCCCATCCCTTCCTTCTTTATCTGGGCCTTGTCGAGGATGGTGACGGCGAACCCGTGTGCCGTCCCGAGCTTCCTGGCCTGCTCGGCGAGATAGCTCGGCGTGCAGACATTGCCGGGTTGCATCTGGAGATTGCGCGTGAACAGGTAGCCGGCCGCAATGGCGTCGCCGATGCGGCGGCCCGCTTCCGCTTCGTTTTTCTCCGAGGCGTCGACCACCAGCTCGAGCGACTCGACTTCGGGCTTGGGGTCTTCAGGCGGCTTCTTAAGCTCCGTGAACTGCCAGCCGCCCTGCGCGGCGCCTTCGATGACCACCTGCGCCAGCTCGGCGGCGCCGAGGCCGCCGCGCGCTTCTTGCGCGACCGCCAACGCGATTGACTTGGTGCCGATGCCGCGGGCGCGCTTGGCGGCAATCGCCGCGGCGCGGCGGATCGCGCTGCGCGTGATCTCCCCAGCCTTGCCCACGCCCACGAGCAGAATCCGCTCGGCCTTGCCGCTGCCGTAGACCAGCAGCGTCTCGTCCTTCTTGCCCTTGTAGTCCCCGGAGGCGATCGCTCGCTCGAGGCCCGCGTCCTTGAGCGGCGCCGGTTGCCCTTGTCCGACTACGACCGCGAGTAAGGGTGTCTCCACGTTTGCCAGGGGACGCGTCGAAATCAGAGTCTTCATGGCAGATGCTCGATGATGGCGTCGGCGAAGGCCGAGGTGGAGACCTCGGTGGCACCCGGCATCTGCCGCGCGAGATCGTACGTGACGCGCCGCGCCCCGATCGCACCTTCGAGCCCGCGCACAATCGCGCGGGCGACGTCGTCCCAGCCCAGCTCCTCGAACATCATCACGCCCGAGAGGATCACACTGCTGGGATTGATCTTGTCCTGCCCCGCGTACTTGGGCGCCGTCCCGTGTGTCGCCTCGAACACCGCGTAGCCGTCACCCACGTTGCCGCCGGGCGCGAGTCCCAGGCCGCCGACCTGCGCGGCGGCGGCATCGGACAGGTAATCGCCGTTGAGATTGGGCGAGGCGAGGACGGCGTATTCGTCCGGGCGGAGCAACAACTGCTGGAACATGGAATCCGCGATGCGATCCTTGATCATGACCTTGCCGGCGTCTTCTTTGCGCTTGCCACCCTCCGCCTCCGGTACCGTGTTATCGCCGAAGCGTTCCTTCGCGATTTCATATCCCCAGTCGCGGAAGGCGCCTTCGGTGAATTTCATGATGTTGCCCTTGTGCACGAGCGTGACGGATGGCAGGCGCCGCTTGATGGCGTGCTGGATCGCCTTCGCGACGAGCCGCTGTGATCCGAACTTGGACATCGGCTTGACGCCGATCGCGCTACCTTCGCGGATCTTCGCGCCAAAGCGCCGGCTGAGGAACTCGATCACCGCATCCGCCTCAGCACTGTGCGCCTTGTACTCGATGCCCGCGTAGACGTCCTCGATGTTTTCCCGGAAGATGATGATGTTGAGCTTGCCGGGCTCTTTCATCGGGGACGGCACGCCCTCGAAGTAGCGGACGGGCCTGATGCAGGCGTACAGGTCGAGGATTTGCCGGAGCGCGACGTTGAGCGAGCGGATCCCGCCCCCCACCGGCGTCGTCAGCGGCCCTTTGATCGCGACGCGATGCTCGCGGATGACCGCGAGTGTTTCGTCCGGAAGCCAGTTGCCATTCTGATTGAACGATTTCTCGCCGGCCAGCACCTCGCGCCACACGACACTGCGTTTGCCGCCCGACGTCTTGGCCACCGCCGCGTCGAAGACCTTGGCGGAGGCCCGCCAGATGTCGGGCCCCGTGCCGTCGCCTTCGATGAACGGGATGATCGGATGGTCGGGGACGACCCAGCGGCCGTCCCGGTAGTCGATTTTGGCGCCGACCGCCCCGCCGCGGCGGCCTTCAATCTGTGTTGGCATGGCCCACAGTTTACCACAAAGAGGTGACCTGAGGGAACCACGCGGGAGTCTCATGGGTAAGGCGAGATATGCGAATTCGATATTCGAACGTCGTTCGAGTCCTGCTTACCGCCGTCGCCAGTGCCTGCTTCACCGGCACCGGTTCCGGCCTCACGGGGATCTCCGGTGGCGACAACGGCGGCAGCACCACAGCGCCGGTGCTGGGGTTCTTCGTCCAGCCAAACTCCGCGAACGCCGGTCAGGTCATCTCGCCGCCGGTCGAAGTGGTCGTGCGCGACTCGGTCGGCAGCATCGATAGCTCGTTTACGGAGAGCGTCACGGTTGGCCTGGCGTCGAACCCGACAGGCGCGTCGCTGAGCGGCGCTACGCTGGTCAGACCGGTCAACGGGATCGCGACCTTCAGCACGCTGAGGATCGACAAGGCGGGCACCTACACGCTGCAGGCGAGCGCCAGCGACGCCGCCACCGTAACCAGCACGGCGTTTTCGATCGCGACCGTTACGACGCCCTGAACGGGCGAATGATCAATGTCCAATGATCAATGATCATTGGACATTCGGCTTTCAGAGCCGATACGCCGTTAACGTGCCGGCCGCCGTCTGCAGGAACAGCATCCCTGAAATATCGTCCACCGCATAAACGGGCTCGCGCTGCTTGCCGAGGTCTACGCGCGAGCGCGGCTGCGCGGTGTCCTTGTCGATTTGCAGCAGCACGTTGCCGTTCCCATCTGGTGAGCGAGTCAGCATAAACACCGATCCGGGTGTCGCGAGCGAGGCCTTGAAGCGCTTCGACGCCAGAGCAGACGCCTGGCTCGAATAGCCGGTCAGCTGTGCGCCGCCCTGCGAGTACGCCGCTGCCAGCTGACCGGTGAGCCGCTTCGCGGTCGTGTCGGTCGCCTGGCGGGACATCTGCGCGAAGGCATCGCCGTAGGCCGATGCGGCTGCGCCGTACAGTCCGGCGCGCACCGAATTGATCCGGTACAGCGCCCGCAGCAGTCCCGGCAGCTGCGGCGCGGGATTGTACACCTGCTGTTTGATCTGCCCGTCTCGCGCGACGATGACGAGGTTCTGCGACGAGATCAACACGACCCCTGAGGGGCGGAGCTCGATCGCCGTCGGATCTTCGCCTCCCTGGAACTTGATCTCACCGCCAAGCGCGCGATATGTGCCGTCCTGGCGATTCACGGCATAGAGGTGATGGTCTCGACCCGCGAAGACATACAGGCTCGATCCCTCGACAACGTGGAGCAGCCCCTCGCCCGCCGCCTTACCACCCTCGATCGCGTCCTTGAACTTCTGCTCGCCTCGCGCCAGGTCGATCACGTTCACTTCCCCGTTTGTCGCCGGGTCCGAGCGTGAGATGTACAACAATCCCGCGGGCGTCAGCTCGGCGTAGTCGAGCCGGCCCTTGATCTTCACGTCCTTTTCGAGCCGCACCGTCGCGGTGGCGACATCGAGCACATTCACGAAGGTGCGCGACTCGGCATCAACGGCGAGGACGGCGGAGCCGCCGGTGATCATCGCGTCGGTCACGGTGCCGCGCATGCGCAGGGGCTTGGGGTTGATCGTCGCGCCATCCTCATAGCGAGCCACGCTGAGTCCGGTTTGCACGACGCCGTTGATGACACGCACGTTCCCAGTCGCTTCGTTGGGAGGCGGTGATTCGGGGAGGATGATGATTCCGGCAGGATGCTGGACGATGTCGTGCACCCAACCCTGGATCATCGCGGGCTTGGCCCAGAGCGGTTGCCCATCGGCGAGCCGGTACGCCATGAGACGGTCGTCGAAGCCGACGTAGATGCGATCGGGCTTATCGAGCGACGGGAAGAGCCGCACGTGTTTGGCAGGATTGCCCGCGCGGGCGGTCGGCAGCGTCGCCGACCAGCGAACGGCACCCGTCTTGGCATCGAGCGCGCGCAGCCCCATCAGCGTATGCACGACGATGACCTCTGGCCCGGCCTGGAGCACTTCCAGTGTGGTCGCTGCCGAGGCCATGCGCACAAGGCCCTGCATCAATCCGCCGAGGCCGCCGCGCTTCGGTTCGGTCTGTTGGAAGAGCGATTCGCTCACCCAGCGCTGATTGCCGGTCTTGAGGTCGTACAGCGCCACGACAGGCGGACCCGAGGCGCGCTGGCCGTGCACCAGCAGCGTACCCGTCTGCGGCAGCACGCGCCGCGTCACGACTCTCGTCAGACTCAGGAGCCGAGAGTCGAACAGCGCCGTGCCCGTGACCGGATCGAAAATGATCGACAGTCCTGGCTTCGCCGCTTCCATGAGGAGCGAGCCCTCCACCATATGGACGCTGTCGACCGGGAGGCCGCCCAGCTCCGGTTTCTGCCAGGCGATCTGACCGCGCTCGACGTCGACGCCGGCGAGGGCCCCGTCGCTCGAGACCAGGAGGGCGCCCGCGGGGGTGATCTGCTGCCACCGAATTTCGCCGTTGAAGTGAAGCGTCCAGGCCGCGACCGAGCCGGGCGTCTGAGCGGGCAGCGCGGTTGGGTGAGCAGCTTGGAGCAGCGCGAGGAGCAGCAGAGCCATGGGTGACCTCCTGGGAGGCCCCATATCCCCCCACGGGGGCCTGCGGCGCAAGTGGCTAGGGCGGAGGTGGTTGGCGGCTGAAGCGGACCTCGACCGTCCGCTGCGTCTCGATCTTCGGCCTCTGGCCGAATCGGTAGGTGGTGATCACGGTGAGAAGGTCCTGCAGCGAGACGTTGCGCGCGACGCTGCGAAAGCGCGTACGAAAGTTTACGGTGCGCAGATTGTTCAGGGGGGATCGCTCAGGTCGGGTCAGTGAGGTCTCCGTATAGCGCAATTCAAAGGTGAGCGAATCGAGATACGCGGCGCCCGCCATGTCGGCGGGACCGATGCGTGTGGCCGGTTCAAAATTGATGCGCACCAGCCTCTCCCCACCAATCGTGTCGCGTCCCGCCAGGCGGAAACAGTGGCTGGCGACGAAATCTGGGTTACCCAAGTCGTGCAAATCGGCGCTGTGGATCACGTACACGCCGTCGCCCCCGTCCCCCCATGGGCCCCACGCGGGCTCGACGACATGGCCGACCGCGTAAGGGTGATCGTGATCCTCGCCGCTGGTAAGGCGGATCGTGTCCACGGTCGCTCGCCCGGTGTCGCCGTGCTGATTCACGGTTCGGACCGTGCGCTCCAAGCGGTACCGGAACGGGTAGGAGTCGGCGAGGAGCTCGAAGCGGCGAGCGTTCTCCTGAAGCTGGTCGAATACAGCCTGTAGCACCGTCTCGGTCGAGTCGGGTGGGCCCGGGTTGGTGCATTGGCGCGCCGTGATCGTCACGGGAGGCAGCTCGATCGCGAGGTGCCGCAACGTGACCTGAACGGTCGTCGTGCTGTCGCCGCGGACGACGATTTGCGTGTCGAGCGGCGTGTAACCGATTTGGCGGACGCTGAGCACGTAGCCGCCGGACGTGATGCCGAAGACGAACGCCCCGGCGGCATCGGTGA
>QHUE01000325.1 GCA_003221825.1 Gemmatimonadota bacterium | reverse complement strand
CACGGACACCGAGTACGACTGGCCGTGGTACGGCCGACTGGCTGGCGCCTACTTCAACGGCCATCCGGGTAATGCCAACGTGCGCAAAGGGAGCTACCGCGTACTCGACTTGACGCACGTGTCGTCGCAAGGGCTCCCCACGAACTTCGAGCGCGAAGACGAGTTCTACAATTTCAAGTCGATCGACCCGACGATTCACGTGCTCATCGAGATCGACGAGAAGAGCTACGAGGGCGGGACCAACGGCGATCACCACCCCATGAGCTGGTACCACGATTTCGCCGGCGGCCGCGCTTGGTACACCAACATGGGCCACACCGAAGCGACCTACACCGAGCCGCTCTTCCTGCAACACCTGCTCGGCGGCCTGCGCTACGCGATTGGAACTGGGACGGTCGACTTCAATCGCGCGCGGCCGGAAGAGAACCGCTTCACGCGCGTCGTGCTCGCCGAGAAGCTCGATGAACCGATCGAGCTGGCCGTGCTGCCGGACGAACGCGTGCTGTTCATCGAGCGCCACGGCTACGTCAACCTGTACAAGGCCTCCGCGTCCCCCGTCTCCGGAACGGAGAGGGGGTCAGGGGGTGAGGTGCGTCGCATCGCGACGATTCCGGTCAGCACCAAGTACGCCGATTCGAGCCAGGCGGAAGACGGCCTGCTCGGACTCGCCGCCGATCCCAACTTCGCGGCGAACGGCTGGATCTACATGTACTACTCGCCCGCTGGACTGGATGCGAAGAATGTCCTCGCGCGTTTCACCATGACCGGCGACTCGCTCGATCTCGCGTCGCAGAAAGTGCTCCTCGAAATCCCGACGCAGCGGCTGCAGTGCTGTCACACCGGCGGCTCGATCGCGTTCGACGCTCAGCGCAATCTCTACTTGTCCACCGGCGACAACTCGAATCCGTTCGCCTCAGGATATGCCCCGATCGACGAGCGCCCCGGCCGGATGCCGTGGGACGCGCAGAAATCGTCGGCGAATACGAATGATCTCCGCGGCAAGATCATCCGCATCCATCCCGAGCCGGACGGCACGTACACGATCCCGGATGGAAATCTCTTCCCGAAAGGCACGCCGAAGACTCGGGCCGAGATCTACACGATGGGCCATCGCAATCCGTATCGGATCTCGATCGATAAACACACCGGTTTCCTCTACTGGGGCGAAGTCGGTCCTGACGCGAACGTCGACTCGGTTGGACGGGGACCGCGCGGCTACGACGAGGTCGATCAGGCTCGCGGGCCTGGGAACTACGGCTGGCCCTACTTCGTGGCGAACAACCAGGCCTATTACAAGACGACCGTCATCGATTCCGTCACGACGCAGGGCGGCCCGCAATTCGATCCGGCGCATCCGGTCAATAACTCGCCGAACAACTCAGGGCTCAATCAGCTGCCGCCGGCGCGCGGGGCGTTCATCTGGTATCCGTACGCGCCGTCGCCCGACTTCCCGATCGTCGGCACCGGGGGACGGACCGCTGAAGCCGGCCCCGTGTTCTACCGCGACGATTTCCGCAACGCCGCGCGGCCCTTTCCGCTGTACTACGACGGCAAGCTCTTCATCTACGAATTCATGCGCCATTGGATCATGGCGGTCACGATGGACAAGAACGGCGACCTCACATCCATCGAGCAGTTCATGCCGAACGCCAAGTTCGCCGCGCCGATCGAGATGGAATTCGCGCCGAGTGGCGATTTGTACATCCTCGAATACGGCACGATCTGGTTCCAGGGCAACGACGATGCCCGGCTCGTGCGCATCGAGTACAACGCCGGCAATCGCGCGCCTGTTGTCGCCGCAGCGGTCGATCACCCCAAAGGCGCGCTCCCGCTGCGTGTCGCACTGTTATCAGCTGGCACGGTGGATCTCGACGAGGACTCGCTCCGGTACGCATGGACGATTACGCAGCGCGGGAAGGTCGTGGCGCGGTCGACGGCTGCGAATCCCGGAATCACATTCCGGCAAGCGGGGACATACACGGCAGCGCTGACGGTGACGGACGCCCAGGGTGCATCCACCAGCGCGGCCCCGATCGAGATCGTCGCGGGCAATCAGCCGCCGACTGTGGGTATCGACCTGGTCGGTGGCAATACCACGTTCTTCTTCCCCGGTGTCCCGGTGCGCTACGCGGTGCGCGTGAGCGATCGCGAAGACGGCACGTTGGGTAACGGCAGGATCCCCGCGCGCCGCGTGGCCGTGCGCGCGCAGTATATGCCCGATGGTTCGGAGGTGGCTAGTCCCGCCGATCAGGGGCGGCAGCTGGTCAAAGCCGGCGACTGCCTCTCCTGCCATCAGCTGAATCGCAAGTCGATCGGACCGGCGTACCAGGGCGTCGCGCGGAAGTACCGCGACGACAGCACGGCGAGCGCGCGGCTCAGCAAGAAGATTCGCGAAGGGGGATCCGGCGTGTGGGGGCCCGTCGCGATGCCGGCGCATCCCGCGCTCAGCGCCGAGCAGGCCGACGCGATGGTGGCGTACATCAGGAGTCTCGCCGACACGACGAAGGCGCCCGCGCCTCCGTCCCTGCCCGTGCGTGGGGCCTATACGCCTGCCGCGGGCTCGGGTGACGCGCCGCACGGCGTGGTGCTCCTCAGCGCCGCGTACACCGACCGCGGTGCGAACGGGGTTCCCGCGATCACGAGCGAAAAAACGCTCGAGCTGCGATCACCCACGGTGATCGTGGCCGACGGTGAAATGTCGGCCGGCGTGTCGAAACAGACGGACGAGCGCGCTCCGGTTCCGATCGCGGTCGCCAACCGATCGGGGTCATCGGTCGCGCTGAAACAGATCGATCTGACGGGGGTCGGAGCCGTGACGTTCCTGGTAGCGGCACCGGCGCAATATCAGGCGAAGGGCGGCAAGATCGCCGTGCATCTCGATGCTCCGACCGGCACGGTACTGGGTGAGAGCGAGCCGATTCTGTCCACCGCCGATGAGGCGCCGCTTCCGCGGCGAGTGCCGCTGCAGCCGACGACGGGAGCCCATGACCTCTACTTCGTGTTCACGAATCCTGACGCCACCGGGGACGCACTTCTCTTTGCCGTGTTGACCGCAAGGTTCGGCCCTTAGTTCCCCCTCTCCCGAAGGGAGAGGGGGTCAGGGGGTGAGGACCCACGCGCCGTTCTTCGCACTCGACTCAACGGCCGCGTGGATGAACTTGACCCCCTGCGCGCCATCTTCCACCGTCGGCACGAGCAGCGCCGCCGGATCGGGCGCCCGCTTCGCTCGACGCGCCC
>QHUE01000182.1 GCA_003221825.1 Gemmatimonadota bacterium | reverse complement strand
CGGTCTTCCGCACCAGACCTGCGGGCAGCTCCAGCCCGGCGAGCAGTTTTTCGGCTACGGCGCGCGGCTTCTGGCCGAGTTTCTTGGCGAGCGTCAGCGCGAGGTTGGTGGCGACGTCGCCATGGGTAGGATCACGCGGCCGCTCGAGCGCGACCTCGACATCGGGCGCGCCCAATCGTGACGCCGCTTGTGCCAGCGCCGTGCGGATCGTCTCGAGTGCCGTCACTTGTCGGAGCTAGAGTCTTTCTTGGGCGGCTTCACGTCGGGCTTCGGGGTCTTCTCGGCTTTCTCCGCCGTACTGTCGGCTTTCTCCGACGTTCCAGCCGGTCGTTTGTAATCGGTCGCGTAGAACCCGGAGCCCTTGAAATGCACGCCGGCGCCGCCCGAGATCAGCCGCTCCGCGCTCTTGCCGCACACCGGGCATTTCGCGTGGCGCTTACTCGTGATGCGGGGAAACGTCTTTTCAAACAGGTGCCCGTTGGGGCACTTGTACTCGTAGGTCGGCATCGGCGGACAACTTAATCAGTCTTCCGCCGGCGCACGAACTGGAGCGCGCCGGAGGGGCAGCGCATCACCTGCTCCGCCACCACATCCGGGGGCTGGAGCTCGGGGCGGATCCACCGCTTGCGCTTGATATCAAACACGTCCGGAAGCCCCATCAGACAGACTCCGGAGTGAATGCACACGTCGGGATCGAACGTGACGATGATCTCAGCGGCTTCATACATCTGGCGCTTCTTCATGCTGGAATCTTGCTTCCCTTGACGCTCCGCGCACCAGTGGCGAGCGCCTCTCGCAGATCAGTGTCCTGGGGGTGGCGGAGTGGGCGGCGCGGACACTGACTCCTGCTGTTTCGCTTGATACACCGACACCAAGCCCCGCATGATGAAGAACACGCCGAGGGCGTCGAAGAAGATGCTCAGGACGTTGAAGTCACCGCGAAAGACCGAGTCGCCACGCACCAGCCCGATGGCGATGATGACCGCGCCCCAGAGGATGCTCTTCATGAACCGTTCCAGGTTCGAGGAGCTGTCAATGTAGCAAATCGTTGGCGTATTAGCCCTGGGCCCGCGTGAGCCGGAGCTCGGCCCACGCGACCTCGCGGGCTTCGATCACGGCGCGGACCTGCCGCTCGCGCGGCGAGAGCGCCGCGCCCCCGGTCTTCACTTCCAGGAACACCACCCGGCGCACGTCCCCCGCGGCGAGCCCGTCGAACACGATGAGATCGACCGGACTGCCCAGAAAGCGCGCATCCTTCGGATTGAAGCCGAACTCGGGGAGGTACGGCACGAGCTGCTCGTGAACTTTCCCGGCGGTGACGGCGAGACTGCGCTGCACCGCATTCTCGCGAATCGCTGCGCTGTAGCGCAGCCTCCAGACCACGAAGTAGAGCCACGCCATCACGATCCCAATCACGATGCCGACGAGAAGGCCTCCGAGCGCTCGGTCCATCATGCTTCCTTATAGAAGGGGTTGCCGCCATTACGGCGTCGCTGTGACGGCCCTCGGATGCGCAACGGCGTCGTGGGGACGGCTCGCGCCGCCAGCCGGAGGGATCCGGCGAGGAGGAGAAGGAACAGCAGCGCCGTGGCGAACTGCCGGGGACGCCAGCGCGTGAGCGGCGGGGTGAAGCCGGCGAGGCCCAGGGCCGTGGCCAGCACGATCACCGCGTCGAAGCTGGCGCGTTGCCCGTAATCGCCGTTCAAGTGCAGCCACATCCCGAACTCGTCGAAGGTGAGGCCCAGACCGATGCCGTAGACGACCGCGGCCGGGGCGGTCGCCGGGCCGGGATGGAACAGCAGATAGGCCCCCACGCCGACGAGGAGGAAGATCCCGTAGTTCAGATGGTGGACGTGGGTATCGCGCACATAGAGAAAGATGTCCGGCATCCAGTGCAGCATCATCAGAATGCTGACGACTCGCGCCGCGATGAACGTCAGCATCAGGCTCAGGAGAACCAGGCGCGCGAGGTGGCGGGTGTTGGACGGGAGCATACGCTCCCATCAAGACTCGGGCTTTGCCTCATTGGACACAGGCTAGACGGAGCACACCTCCACTGCCTCCTTCAGCGAGCGCAGCGGTTCGCGGGTCGGGACGAATTCGTGCGCGACATACCCCGAGAACCCCGTTTCGGCGATCGCCCGCGCGATGGCGCGATAGTTCAGCTCCTGCGTGTCGTCCAGCTCGTGGCGTCCGGGCACGCCCCCGGTATGGAAGTGCCCGATGTGACTCGCGTGCTGGCGGATCGTACGAATCACATCGCCTTCCATGATCTGCATGTGGTAGATGTCGTAGAGCAGCTTCACGCGGGGTGATCCCACCGCCTCGATGATCGCCGCACCGAATGCGGTGCGGTCGCCCTGATAATCCTTGTGGTCCACCTTGCTGTTGAGCAGCTCCACGCAAATCGTCACGCCGTAGCGCTCGGCCGCCGGTGCGATGCGCTTGAGCCCCATCACACACGCGTCCGTCGCCTGCGCGTCGCTGCGTCCCTGCCGGTTGCCGAACATCGCGATGAGGTTGGGCACGCCGTGCTGCTGCGCCAGCGGCAGCGCGCGTTCCAGTTCGCCGACCAGCAGATCGTGATTTGCCGGATCGTTGAAGCCGCGGGGGATGAAGTCGTCCCGCATCGCCGCGTACCCCATCGAGCAGACCAGCCCCTGGTCGCGGACGATCGGCCAGTCGTCGGCCGCGAGCAGATCGATGCCGGCGAGTCCCATAGCTTTGCCGGCCTTGCACAGATCGGGCAGCGGAATCGACCGGTAGCACCAGCGGCTGGCGGACTGCTTGAGACTGGCGGCCGGACGGCCCGATGGCCGGACGGCCGGTAACGACCCCAACAATGGTGCAACTGCAAGACTCAACAACGCCTCGCGTCTCGTGACCGCCATTAGAACTCCAGCCCCTTCAAGTATTTGTAGCTCGTCGCAATGTCATCGAACGGCTGCGGCGGCTGATCATGCTCGACGAAGAAGTGCTTGATCCCCGCCTGATCGCGCTTGGCGAAGATGCGCTTCCAATCGATCTTCCCCTGCCCCACATCGGCCATCTTGTGCTCGGGCGCGCCGGCCGAGTCCTTGACGTGCACAAGCGGAATCCGGCCCGGCCAGCGCGCGAAGTAGTCGAGCGGATCCTGACCGGCCTTCGTGATCCAGTACAGGTCGATCTCGAGCTTCACGAGCTGCGCGTCGGTGCTCTGCAACAGCAGATCGTAGGGCACCTGCCCGTCCATCTTCGGGAATTCGAAATCGTGGTTGTGATAGGCGAACTGGATCCCGGCATCGTGCGCGGCCTGCCCTGCGTGGTTGAAGACCTGCGCGAAGTTCTTCCAGTCGTCCAACGTCTTGCGCCGTTCTGCGGGAATCCAGGGCATGACGATGTACTCGTGCCCGATCGTCTTGGCCGCGTCGAGCGCTGCCTTCCATTGGTCGTCGCTCTCGAACGGGATGTGCGTGGAGGGGGCCGAGAGTCCGTGTCGGTCGAGGATTGCCTTCACATCGGCCGGCACGTGATTGAAGTAGCCCGCGAACTCGACCTCTTTGTAGCCGATCTGGGCCACGTGCGCGAGCGTGCCCTCGAAGTCTTCCTTCATTTTGTCGCGGACGGTATAGAGCTGCAGGCCCACCTTGTCGAGACGTGCGGCGTGCGGCGTGCGGCGTGCGCCCCCGCACGCAATCGCGACGCCCGCGCCGGCGATCGTCTGGACGAATTCGCGCCGATCCATCCTGCCTCCTCTCGCCTTCAGATCTCGTGTCGCTTCAGGGCGTCGACGGCGTAGGCCGCCGCACGCGCGGTGAGTGCCATGTATGTGATCGAGGGATTCTGACACGCCGTCGACGCCATACAGGCGCCGTCGGTGACGAACAGATTCGGAACATCCCAGCATTGATTGTGCGCGTTGAGGACCGACGTCTTGGGATCCTTGCCCATGCGCGCCGTGCCCATCTCGTGAATCACGAGCCCCGGTGGGTTATTGCTGGTGTACGGCTGGATGTCGTGCGCGCCGGCCTCGGCGAGCATCTCGGCGGCGGTGATGGACATATCATGCAGCAGCGCCTGCTCGTTCTCGCCATACGCGCAACTGATCCGGGCGACCGGAATGCCCCACGCGTCCACCTTGTTCTTGTCGATCTCGACGAAGTTCTGCTCCTTCGGCAGCATTTCGCCGAAGCCGTACAGGCCGAAGCCCCAGGGACCGGGTTTCCGGAGCGACTTCTTGAACTCGGCCCCGAAACCTGCCTGCTCGGTGCCGCGTCCCCAGTCGGACCGTCCTCCACCACCCTGGAAGCCATAGCCGCGGAGGAACGCGGACTTGCCCTTCCCGATGTTGCGGAAGCGCGGGACGTAGATCCCGTTGGGGCGATTGCCGATGCTGTCGCGGTCGGCGGGTCCGTCCATGCGGCCGTTGGCACCGCCGCCCATGATGTGATCCATGAGGTTCTTGCCGACCTGGCCGCTCGAGTTCGCGAACCCGTTCCCCGAGTTGAGCAGGATCCGCGCCGATTCGATCGTCGAGGCACAGAGGAAGATGAGGCGCGCCTGGAACTCGAGCGCGTGTTTGGTCTGCCCGTCGATCACGCGCACGCCGGTTGCCCGGCCGCGCCGTTTGTCGTACGTGATGCTGTGAACCACGCTATAGGGCCGCAGCGTCAGGCGGCCTGTCGCCTGCGCGGCCGGCAGCGTCGCGTTGACGCTCGAGAAGTAGGAGCGCGTGATGCAGCCGCGATGGCACGGCCCGCAGTAGTGGCACGCGGCGCGGCCGTTGTGCGCCTCGGTCAACACCGCGCAGCGGCCGATCGTGACCATGCGCTCGCCCGGCCACGCGCGCCCGACCGCCTCGCGCACCGACTGCTCGACGCAGTTCAGCGCCATCGGCTTGAGGAACTTGCCGTCGGGGAGCTGCGGCAGCCCTTCGGCCTGGCCGCTGATACCGACGAACGTCTCGACGTAGTCGTACCAGGGCGCGATATCGGCGTAGCGGATCGGCCAGTCCACGCCGATCCCTTCTTGCGCGTTCGCCTCGAAATCGAGGTCGCTCCAGCGATAGACCTGCCGGCCCCACATGATCGAACGCCCGCCGACCTGGCGGCCGCGGATCCAGGAGAACGGCTTGTCGGGAGGCGTGGTGTAAGGATTGTCGAGGTCGTTCACGAAGAACTTGTAGGCCATCTCGTCGCACGCGTAGCACTGCTGCTGGATCGGCTGTTCCCGGGACAGCCGCTTGCGGTCGCCCATGCCGCGGAACTTCATCTCCCACATCGGCACGTGCTCGACGTAGTCGGTCTCCGGGTTGATCGGTCGGCCGGCCTCGAGGACGAGCGTCTGCAGGCCGCGCTCGGTCAGCTCCTTCGCCGCCCAGCCGCCCGACATGCCGGAGCCGATCACAATGGCGTCGTAGGTTTTCATGGCTCGAGGGGGTAGCAGGGTTCGTAGCGGCCCGGCACGACGCGGTAGTGCAGCTCGGAGGTCGCGCCGACTTCAGACGTGTAGTAGCCGGTCAACGTCAGCCACTTCATGGCCTGGAAGAAATTCTTGGAGGTATCGCTCTTGGTGTCGCGCAGGCGGGCGAGCTCGTAGTCCAAATCCTCGACGATTTCGGTCTGCTGCTGCGGGGTGCACCCCACGAAGTCTCTTGGGAATGATCAACTCGGCAATGACGGCGACGGTTTCATTCTGGTGGGGATCGAGCGCGCGCAGCGTTCCAACGCGGACGCGTTGGTGGACGGCGCGCCCGACTGCCAGCAGCCGATCGGGGAGCGCAGCCGTCCCGGCGAGCAGGAGCAGCACTTCACGCCGGTTCATCAGGCGATTCCTCGTGAAGAGAGTGCTCTAACTTGACACGCAAACGGCCCGCTGGCCATGTGGCCGGCGGGCCGCAGCTATGTGGTCAGAATGGAAGGCGTGTTCCGAAGGTCAGGCCGTTGTGGTCGTAAATGCGACGCAGTTCCAATTGAAACGAGCGACCACCGAGCCGGGCTCGCAGTCCCAGCCCTCCTTCAGGGGTTCTCTTGAAACTCACATTCTGTCCCAGATTCCGGTAGTTCCTTTGGTTCAGCGTCGCTGCTGAGCGAATAGCCAGTTCCTGAACTCGTCGGATGCGTACGCGGCATCCCAGGAGTTGTGATTCAGGCCCAGCAACTCCGTGTAGTGCACGTCCGCTCCAGCCGCCTTGAGCGCGGCCGCCGGTTCGCGCGACCCGTTCACATTGACGACTTGGTCCACTTCGCCGTGGAAGATCCAGATCGGAAGTTTGCCGAGGCGCTGAACCAGATTGGGCATGATCGAGGCACTATCCCCCGGCACCACCGGGACCGAGCCGCGGAACTGGGGGAAGTCCCGCACCCATCCGCAGATCGGGGCGATGGCGGCGAACAGCTCGGGATGCCGGTAGGCGACGTACCACGTCCCGTGTCCGCCCATCGAGAGACCGGTGAGATAGACGCGATTCGGATCAACGTGGAATTCCCGCATCGTCTGCTGCAGCGCGGCGACGGCCATGTCGGCGGGCGTTCCGACCCACTGCGAGTCGCGCGGCACTTGCGGGAGCACGACGATCGCCGGATAGCGCGACGGATTCTGCCGGATCGCGGGAGCCAGGCCAACGGTGGTCTGAAGCAGCCCGTCGTCGCCCCGCTTGCCCGAGCCGTGCAGGAAGAGGATCGCCGGCCAGCTCGGCTTCGTTTGATAATCGGCCGGGACATAGACCTGATAGTGATACGATCTCCCGCCGACGGTGACGTTGCGATCGAGAAACCCGGTCTGCACCTGCAGAGAAGCGACGAGCCCGAGCAGGGCAAGAAGCATGATGCACTCCAGGGTCAGGAGAGTTAATGGCGGAGCACGATGTTCACGTTCACGCTGTCGAACGGGGGGTTGGGCTGGAATCTCAGCCTGAACGGTCCGAGCACGGTGTCCTTGCCGGCCTCGGTCGGAGGGAAAAGCGCCCCTACGAAGACGCACCCCGAATCACCCACGCCGGCTCCAAAAACCGCGAGCCGAAAACGACCGAGCGAATCGGCGCGGCCCCAGGCGGTCAGCGTATTCTGGACGCAGGACACGCCGGTTGGCGTGGCCTCTGCAAACATCGCCGCGCGCGACGCGGCCCCCCCGCTGTCGATTGTCACCTGGCCCCACACCACCGCCTGGTTGAGGCGTGGCGTGCAGCCGCAGGCAATCTCCGAGCACGCGGCGCCCGCGATCAGCACAACAATCACGCTGTAAATGATCTTCATAGGTCCCCTACCACGGCGGCGCCGTCCCCGGTTGGTTCGTACTGCTCGCCCGGCGATCCATGGCCGCCAGCAACTTGTCGACCACCCACACCAGCAGCTCATAGATGCCGAACGCCGCGACCACCATCAGCACTCCGGCGATCATCACGGCCCACACGGGGGTATCGCTGCCGATCAGATGGCTCTTGTAATTCTCGAAATCGGCAACGTACTCCTTCATCGTCAGGGCCCGCCCGCGCGCGGCATCGCTCGCCACGCTCCGGCCGATCCCGTATCCGCTCGCGATGCCGATCAGCAGGGCAACGATCACGCGGGCAACGATCCTTCGAGTCATACGCCCCTCAGACGTCGGTCTTGATGGGTTCAATATCCGTAGCCCTCGACGCCGGCTGCGCGCCAATCCGAAGTATAGAACACCGACACCGCCGTGCCGCCGCCCGACGTGCGCGCCGAGCGCGCGTGGCAGACGTAGGCGACCGGTGAACCCAGGTAAGAAAACCGCAGCACCGTAATCCGATCACAGCCCGCGAACGTCCATTGCCGGCCTTCCCCGGTCAGTCCGCGATACCAGTCGGTCAAGTCGGCGCTCAGGAACCTGCGGAATCGAGGTGTGATGGAGGCGCTGTCGGGCCTGGCCACGATCGCGCGCAGCAACGCGGGGATCGACGCCGGCGGTTGCGTGCCGCCGGGTGACGTGACCAGATGCGGCGGTTGCAAACGGGGATCGATCATGCCGGCAATGCCGTACGCGATCGCTCCAACCTGCGCCTCGGCAAGATTGGCAAGCACGATGACCGTCAGGCCCGACTGCGGATAGCGGGCGATGACGGTTTTGAATCCCTGCCAGCTGCCCGTATGGGATATGCGCTGCTGGTCACGTTGGGGAAGCAAGTACCACCCAAACCCGTAGGGATAGGTCGCGCCGTCGCTGAGCCGCACCGGCGTCCATGCGGTGTCGAGCGCCGCCGAGCTCGGCACGCGCCGGTGATTCAGGGCGACCGCCCAACGCGTCAAATCCCGCACGGTGAAGTAGAGCGCGCCATCCGCGGTCGTATTGAGCGTCGGCGCGACCCATTCCTGATTCTTGAGCACGCCCTCCTCCAGCCGATACCCGGCCGCGCGATTGGGAATGATATCGGCTTCGGAGATGACGCGAGAATCGTGCATCCCGAGCGGACCGAACACCGAATCGCGCAGCAGATCGCCGTAAAACCGCCCGCTCACCCGATGAATCAGCGCGCCGAGCAGCAGATAGCCGGTGTTGCTGTAGCTCCAGCGCTCACCGGGCCGGAAGTCGAGCGGCCGCGATGCGGCGAACCTCACCAGCTCGGCTTCGGTGTAATCCTTGCGATAGTTGAACGTCGAGTCGGTGTATTCGGCGATGCCCGAGGTGTGTGTGAGGAGGTGACGCACCGTGATGCCTTGCCACGCGCCCACGCCTTCGGGCAACCAGCGCACGATCGAATCGTCGAGCCGGAGCCGCTGATTGTCGACGAGCATCTCGACGAGCGCGGCGGTGAACTGTTTGCCCATCGATCCCGATTGGTAGACCGTGCTGTCGGATGCGGGCACGTGCAGCTCTACGTTCGCAAATCCGTACCCGCGCGACAGCCGGACGCGGTCTCCGGTAAGAACGGCCAGCGAGAGACCGGGAATGTGCTGGCGCTCCAGCTCGCTCTGGACGTAGCGGTTGATTGCCGCCGTATCACCCTGCGCGACGAGCAGCACGGCCAGCAGCAGACCGGTCGTCACGGGCGTTGCGCCATCAGCGGGGGTCGTGCACGCCCCAGACAGCCCGGAACACATCACTGATTTCCCCGAGCGTCGCGCGCGCGCGTACGGCGTCGAGAATCGGCTCCATCAGGGGCGTGCCGGACTCGCCCGCGGCCGACTCGAGTGCCCCCAGCGTCTGCTTCACCCGTCCCCCGTCCCGCGTGCGTCGCAACTCCGCCACGCGCGTCCGTTGCGCCTCGGCGAGCGTTGAGTAGTCGGGGGCGGGAATCGGCGGCGGCGGCGCCGGCTCCCCCGTCACGTACTCGTTCACGCCCACGATGACCTGCTTCCCCGCTTCGATGTCCCGCTGCTGCTCGTACGCGCTGCGGGCGATCGCCTTCTGAAAGAAGCCCCGTTCAATGGCTTTCACAGAACCTCCCCCCGCCTCCACCTCCTCGACCAACTGTCTCGCGGCGGCTTCGAGCTTGTCGGTCAGCGCCTCCACATACCAGCTGCCGCCGAGCGGATCGACGACCTCGGGGACGCCCGTCTCGTGCGCCAGGAGCTGCTGGGTCCTGAGCGCCAGCGTGGCGCTGCGCTCGGTGGGCAGCGCCAGCGCTTCGTCGTACGAGTTCGTGTGCAGCGACTGCGTGCCGCCGAGCACCGCCGCCATCGCCTGAATCGCCACGCGCACGACGTTGTTGAGCGGCTGCTGCGCGGTGAGCGTCGCGCCCCCGGTCTGGGTATGGAAGCGCAAGCGGGTCGCGGCATCGCCGGCGTTGAATTTCTCCTTCATGAGATGCGCCCAGAGCCGCCGCGCCGCGCGGAACTTCGCGATCTCTTCGAAGAGATCCGTGTACGCCGCGAAAAAGAAGGACAGGCGCGGCGCGACATCATCGACCGCAAGGCCCGCGGACCGCGCCCCGCGCACATACTCCAGGGCGTTGGCGAAGGTAAAGGCGATCTCCTGTACCGCGGTCGCGCCTGCCTCTCGCATGTGATAGCCCGAGACTGAAATCGGGTTGAAGCTCATCTTGGCGCGCGAGGTAAACCGAACGATGTCGGCGACGAGCCGCAACGACGGCTCGGGAGGATAGATGTACGTCCCGCGGGCGATGTATTCCTTGAGAATGTCGTTCTGCAGCGTGCCCTGCAGCTTGGTGAGCGGGACGCCCTGCTCTTCTCCCACCGCGACGTACATCGCGAGCAGGATCGCGGCCGTGGCGTTGATCGTCATCGACGTCGAGACGCGATCGAGCGGGATGCCGTGGAACAGCCGCTCCAGATCCTCGATATTGGCGCATCGTCCAGAGCTTGCCCGCGTACATCGTGGGATAGATGCCGCGGGTAAACGGCCACTCGCCGGGCGCGCTCCGGTCGGTCAGCGGTCGGTCCAGCCAGTCCTGACTCATTTCTCCCCGAGCACCGCGCTGGCGTACGCGACGTCCCGCCGCGAACCGATGATGAGCGGCGTCCGCTGATGCAGCTCGGTCGGCTTGATATCGAGGATGTCGCGCTTCCCGTCGGTCGCCGCCCCGCCCGCCTGCTCGACGACGAACGCGAGTGGGGCCGCCTCATACAGCAGCCGCAGCTTCCCGTGGGGCGACATCGTGTCGGCGGGATAGAGAAAGACGCCGCCCGACATCAGGTTGCGGTGAATGTCCGCGACGAGTGAGCCGATGTAGCGCGCGTTCTTCGCTTCGACCTTGCCGCCGTCGCCGTTCTTGAACGCCCCCACGACGCGCTGGATTCCCGGCGCCCACCTGTTCCAGTGGCTCTCGTTGACGCTGTAGTACGTGCCGACGTCGGGTGAGCGAATGTCGGGATGCGAAAGCAGGAACTCGCCGATCGTGGGATCGAGGGTGAAGCCGTGCACGCCCTGCCCGGTCGTGTAGACCAGCATCGTGCTCGAGCCATAGAGGATGTAGCCGGCTGCGACCTGCGCTCGGCCTTTCTGGAGACAGTCGGCGAGCGAGCCCGGACCCTTCTTGGTGGCGCTGCGGCGATGAATCGAGAAGATCGTGCCGATCGAGACGTTGACGCCGATGTTGGTCGAGCCGTCGAGCGGATCGTAGAGCAGCACGTACTTGCCGCCGCGCCGGTCGGCGCGTACCTGCACCGGAATGGGGTGCTCGTCCTCCTCCGACGCGACCACGCACACCCGTCCTGTGTGCTCCACGCTGTGGCGCACGGTCTCGTTCGCGAACACATCCAGCTTCTGCTGCACTTCGCCCTGCACGTTGATCGCGCCGAACTCGCCGAGGATGTCGGTGAGCCCGGCGCGGCGCACCTGGCGGGAGATGATCTTGGCGGCGAGACAGAGATCGTAGAGCAGATTCGACAGCTCCCCGGTGGCCTCGGGGTGCAGCCGTTCCTGCTCCATGATGAAGCGCTCAATCGTGATGACGGACGTCGGTGATTGCGAGCGTGCCATGACTCGAGACGGTGAATGTGATGGTGCCCCGCTCATCGGTGCGGAGCACGGTGACGCCATGTCCACGCAGCCGCGCCAGCGTCTCGGGCGCGGGATGACCGTAGCGGTTTTTCGCCCCGACGCTGATGACGGCCTCGGCGGGGTGCAGCTCGTCCAGCCAGCGGTCGGACGTCGCGCCGCGCGAGCCGTGATGCCCGACCTTCAGCAGCGTCACCCGCCCGACCTGGCCCGCGAGATGGGCCTCGGTCGGGACACCGGCGTCGCCCGCGAGGAGCAGCCGCGTGCCGCCGTATGTGACCAGCAGCACGACGGATTCCTCGTTGATGTCCGTCTGGCTCACCGCCCACGCCGAATCCGGACTCAGCACCTCGATCGTGACGCCGTCCAGCTCGAGCCGGTCGCCGCGGCGCGCCGGCCGCCACGCGGCGCCGTCGCTTTCGACCGCAGCGAGGAAGTCGAGATACCCCGCATCGGGCACCGGCTGCCCCGGCTCCAGCACGAACGCGGGATCGAACGCATCCAGCACCGCCGGCAAGCCGCCGAAGTGATCGAGATGCGCGTGGGTCGCCACGATCGCCGCCAGCTGAGTCGCGCCAGCCTCGCGCAGAAACGGCACCACGACTCGGCGGCCGGCGTCGCCTCGTGGTCCGCGCGGCCCGCCGTCGATCAACAACCACCGCCCCGCCGGACTGCGCAACGCAATCGCATCCCCCTGTCCGACGTCCAGGAAACTTACGGTAAGACAATGACAGTCTGAAAGGCGTGTAAAGGCGTGGAAAAGCGTGGTCCACGAGATGAGCGTGGCGACGAACCCAACCCGCGCTGCAATCACCCAGCGATGGCGCGGCGAGTTCCACAGCCACCATGCCACCACTAGAATCCCGAGCCATAGGGCCGCCGCACGCGGACCCGCGATCATGACGAAATGACCACCCGGCAGCGCCGCCGCGGCATTCGCGACCAGATCGAGCAGCGCCAGACACAATCCCGCGCCCGCCGCGAGCCAGCTCGAGGACAGCGTGAGCGCCGCCATGAGCCCGGGCACCGCGAGTCCTGCCAGTGGGATGGCGGCGAGGTTCGCAAGAACACCGATCGGGGCGACGGTGCCGAAAGCGTAGGCGGTGATCGGCGCCGTGAGCAGTGTGGCTGCCGCGGCGGGAGCGAGGAGGCGCACCGGCGTGGGGAGTCGCTCCGTCGCGCGACCAGCCCAGATGACGGCGGCGACGGCCGCCACCGACAGCCACGCGCCGACGGACTGCACCGCCCAGGGATCGCCGAGCATGACGCAGAGCGCCGCGAGCGCCACCGAACCGCGCGGTGCCACGACGCGCTGGCGCAGCCTCGCGATATCGAGCAACGCCAACATCACCGCCGAGCGCGTCGCGGGTGCGGGAAACCCGAGGAGCCAGACGTACGCGACCATCACGCCGGTTCCCAGGGCGAAGCGCGCGCGGGGCCCCAGCCGCAGCCGCGCCAGCAAGACGTTGAGCCACGCCGCGAAGAACGCGACGTGCAAGCCTGAGATCGAGAGCAGGTGCGCGAGCCCCGAGCGGGTGTAACGCTCGCGCAGGCCGGCATCGAGCTCGGCGCGGCGGGCGATGACGAGCGCGTCCACCAGCGGCGCGCGCGCGCCGAACAGCCGGCGGCTGCGCTCGGCGATACGGTCGCGGAGGGCACCGCGTCCACGCGGTACGGAGTCGAGTTGGCGCACGCGGCGCGCGACGAGGATGCCGCGGCCGGCCCGGCCGAGAAAACGCCCCGCGACGACCCAGGTGGTGCCGCCGTGGGCGGGATGTCCTTCGGGCCACCGGATCGTCAGCGTGCCGCTGCAGGGTCCTCCGTGGACGCTCGCCTCAACGACGCCGCCTGACCCTGGTGCCGGGTCTGTCAGTCTGACGATTGCCGCGCGCGCATGCTGGCCCGCGCAGGAGGCGCGTTGTTCCCGCAGCGCCGCGGCGCCCCACACGACGCCGGCGACGAGCATGACGCCGAGTGCGGCGCCGAGCGGCGCACGGCGTTGCAACAGCAAAGCGCCCAGCAGGACGCAGCACGCCGTTATACGCAGGTCCACGCCGTTCAACGCCGTACACAGGCCGGCCGCGAACGCGATGGTGAGATAAAGGATCGGCGGGCGCACCGCCGACCTAGGTTACAGCTGAGTGGGTTTGGCTCCGCAGCGGGTCGTACTCCCGCTGCACGACCTCCATCGTCACGTTGGTTACTGCCACGCGGCCTCATCCTCTGACCTGGCGGTGACAGCAAAGTCCTCAAGGGGCCAGGCGGTGAACGTCGATCCGGTCGTCCCGGTAAAGCGCACGCGGTGGTATGTCCCGATCCACTCCGCCGGCCCGTCCAAGAGTGCGATCTTGTTCGTGCGGGTGCGCGCCTGGAGCAGCTCGCCGCGTTTGGCCCGTCCTTCGACCAGCACCTCGTGCGTCGTCCCGACGAGACCGATGTTCTTGCGCTTCGCCACGCGACGCACCGACTCGATGAGCCGGCCGATGCGTTCGGTCTTGATCTCCTCGGCCACGTGATCCTTGATCCGGACCGCGGGTGTTCCTTCGCGCACGGAGTACTTGAACGTGTAGGCGTCGTCGAATGCGACCTGCTCCACCAGCGACAGCGTTTCCTGAAACTCGTCCTCGGTCTCGCCCGGGAATCCCACGATGATATCGGTCGACAGCGCGATACCGGGCATGGCGTCCCGGAGCGCGGCCACCACCTCGACGTAGCGCTCCCGGTCGTAACGCCGCAGCATCCGTTTGAGCGTGCGGGAGCTGCCGCTCTGCACCGGCAGGTGGACGTGCTCGCAGACGGCCGGCGTCTCCGCCATCGCCGCGAGGACGCGCGGCGTGAAGTCGGTGGGATACGGCGACGTGAAGCGCAGCCGCCGCAGGCCGGCGACCGCGCCCACCGCACGGAGCAGATCGGCGAAGTCGTACGTGCCGTCGTGATAGCTGTTGACTGTCTGGCCAAGGAGCGTGACCTCGGTGGTGCCGCCAGCCGCCAGCCGGGCGACTTCGCCCACCACGTCTGCCAACTTGCGGCTCCGCTCCGGGCCGCGCGTCATCGGAACGATGCAGAAGGTGCACCGATAATCGCAGCCACGTTGCACCGTCACGAACGCCGAAATCGGATTGTCGCGAACGGCGGGGACGTCCTCGTAGTGCTCCCATCCCTTGAACGCGACATCGGCGGCACGCTCACCGGCCTGCGCCTGCGCGATCAGCTCGGGCAGGCCGCGGTAGCCATCGGGGCCGATGACGAGATCGACTTGTGGGACGCGCTCGAGGAGCTTGGGGCCAAGACGCTGTGCCATACAGCCGACGACGCCAAGCACGTCGCCCGGGCGTTTGTAACGCTTGAGCTCGCCCATCCGTCCCAGGACCCGCTGCTCGGCGTGATCGCGCACGGCGCAGGTGTTGACGAGCATGACGTCCGCCACCGCCGGATCGTCGGTGCGCGCGTAGCCCGCGCGCTCCAGGACTCCGAACATCAGCTCGGAATCCGAGACGTTCATCTGGCAGCCGTAGGTCTCGATGTAAATGCGGCGCGTTGTCAGTTGACCGTCACCTCGAAGCGGGGACGCCCGTCCCACCGGTGCGTATCAAGATAGACGCTCAGATAATCCTGCGTCATCACCTCCAGGCGGCCCTGCTGCCGCCCCGACACGACTCCATCGGCCGCCTGCCCTACTCTGCTCGCGCGGTAGGCCGCGCCTTTCGCCTCACCGAGCTCACGGAGCTCGCGCGCGCGAGCACGAATCACTTCAGGGGGAAGCTGGCCGGCGAGCCTCGCGGCGGGCGCATCGGGGCGCACGGAGAATGGAAAGACGTGGATGTATGTAAAAGGCAGGGCGTGTAACAGCATAAGAGAGGCGTGGTGATCTGCGTCGGTTTCGCCCGGGAATCCGGCGATGATATCCGCGCCAAGGCCGAACACCGGGAGCCGCGCCGCCAGCCACTCGATCCGGGCGCGATAGGATTCCGCCGTGTACCAATGCCGGCCCATGCGCTTGAGGAGGCGGTTGGACCCAGACTGCAGCGGCGCGTGCAGATGCGCGGCCACGTTGCGGGGCGCGTCGATGAAGAGCCGGGCGAGCGTCTCGTCGACTTCCGTGGCTTCGACGCTGCCGAGGCGAAAGCGGACCTCGGGCACGGCGGCAATCAGGGCTTCAAGGAGCTGGCCCAGAGTGCGGGCCACTCCCTGATCCCCAGCCCCTCGGCCCCAGGTTCCGATGTGCACGCCCGTCAGCACGATCTCGGCATGCTGCTCTGCCAGCGCCCGCGCCTCGTCCACCAGCTCCGCGACGGGCCGCGACCGGTTTGCGCCCCGCGCCAGGGTCGTCGCGCAGAACGTGCAATGCTCGTCGCAGCCATCCTGGATTTTCAATAACGCACGGGATTTGGTACCACCAGGTAGGGGCGCAGCATGCTGCGCCCCTACATCATCGAACCCCGCCGTGCGCAACACTATCGCGGGATCCGCGTTCGCCACGACCGCCCGGACGCCGGGCAGCGCCGCGATCGTACCGTCATCGAGCGCCGCCGCGCATCCCATCACAATCGTCTGGGCACGCCCGGTCTTCGCGAGATGGCGCACGAAGCGGCGTAGCTTCACTTCGCTTTCGTTGGTGACGGTGCAGGAGTTGATGACGGCGAGATCGGCGAGCGCGGGGTCGTCCACGACGACCGCGCCGCGGTCGTCGAACGCCTGACGCACCCGCTCGGTGTCGTACTGGTTGGCTTTGCACCCGAAGGTGTGGAAGTAGACGTTCACGGCCGCACGGTCAGCCCCAGCAAAAACGTCCAGACGCGCTCTTTGAGCCCCGTGCCGCTGCGCTCCAGCCGCTCGATGCCGATGTCGAGGCGGCCGCGGCCGCCCGAGAACTGCCGGCCCAGGCCCGCGGAGTAGCCGACCTCGGTCGGCGTCTTCCCGATGCCGAAGGGCAACTGCCCACCCCGCACGCCAAACCGAAACGGCGATCCCGGCCGCCCGATCTCGGCGCCGACCGACCAATTGAACGTGTCGTGCGTGGTGGAATCGGTGCTGCCCGCCGAGGCGGCCCAATTGCGCCACGTCACCGTCCCCGCGAGGCTCGCCTGCGCCCCCGCCCGCCACTGCGCGCCGGCGCCATACGTCAGCGGCAAATCGTTCTCGGCCGCGGTGCGGCCACCGACGTCAGCGCGGAGTTTCGCGTCGGAGCGGAACCATCCGCCGAGGCGCAGGTCGCGCGTCACATCGAACAGCAGGCTCGCCGATCCGCCGTTGCCGCCGTACGCCACTTCGTCGCGGGCCGTGGTCGTGCGGTAGTTCGCAGTATCGGCGAAGCTGCGCGTCGCAATGACGCGCGTGGAGCCGGTGAGCCGATGCACACCCAGCCCCAGCGCCAGCCGGCTGCTCAGGCGCGCGCCCACGGCGAGCCGCAGGTCGGACACCGCGCCATCGCTCGTGATCTCGTCGGTGATCGGCTGCTGCACGCCGCGCAGGTCGATGGTGTCCTGAATGACCACGCCGAATGTGCGGTCGAGATACGTCGAGAAGCCGCCTCCCACGACGATGCGTGACGTGACCGGCCCGGCGATCACCAGCGCCGGGAAGCGAGTGCCGCGGAACGCCGCGGCCCTGCCGCTCGCATCGATGTTGCGCCAGGACGTGCCACTCGCCATGCTGGCGCTCATCCGCCGCACGTCGGCCAGCGACGCATCCGTCATGGGCGAAAACGCGTCGAACGGCGCAAACGCTCCGCCCGTGGACCTGGCCCGCACGCTTTCCCACTTGCCCGGCGTGCCGAGGCCGCGGATACCGAACTGGGAATCCTGGGCGGTTAAGCGGGTCGGCGGTTGAGCGGTTAGAAAAACCGCCGCCAGGACGCCGATCCGAACCGCCCAACCGCCGAACCGCCGAACCGCCATCATGGCTCCCCAAACCGGAAGCGCTTCACGTACGTCACATGCAGCGCCGGCCGGTATGCGGGCGCGCGCGACGAATAGAACCGAACCTCGGTGTACGACGTCGCTTCGGGCACCTGTCCGAGGATGAACGCGGTCGTCAGTGTCGTATCCAGCGACCAGGAGCGCACCAGGGTGGTGAGCTCGATGTTCACTGTGTCGGGAGATCCGATGTGTATGATCTTGCTTCCGGCGAGGGACGAGAGCGGGGACTTCGCACCCAGATCCGCAGCCAGGGCGTGTGCCTCAATCTTAAAGGAATCACTCGGCGCCCCCTGCACGGCGTTCACGGGAACGAGCACGAGGGTCGCGCGCACGACGTCGATGCTGTCGTGCAGGAACGCCGGCATCGCGACGCGCAACAGGCTCCGCGCGGAGGGGACGCCGCCGACCGCCAGATTGGAATCGCTCGGCGGCGTCGGCGGGGTGAAGACAAAGTTGTCGAAGCGGTTGGCAAGCGCCCGGTCGGTGTGCACGACGCTGTCCGGCGTCGCCGAGACCGTGTCGGGGATCGTGTAGTGCAAGAAGCGGCGCACCAGGGGCGCGTTGCCGCCCGATTCGGTCGTTCCGAGCGTGACGCTCGCGAGCGAGTCGGCCGCGACCCGCACCCCGAAGGCGAGGCGGCCCGTGTCGGGGTCGCTGAGAGGCGCCTGGAGCGAATCCAGGTTGAAGTAGACCGCCAGCGACGAGTCGACGCGACTGATCTGCAGCACGTGTCCCGCGGTGTCCACGCGAATCGAATCCCCCCAGAGACGGATGGTCTGCGTGTCGCCGATGGCCGGCAGCGCGAGCAGATCGCTCACGTTGAGACTGTCCACGAGGGGTCCGTTGAAATAGGAATCGAGCGACGCAAAGTCGGACGTCGAGTCCACCGTGGTCGGCAGCTGATACAGGCGCAGCCGCAGATTCGTGGTGTTCTTGGGGCGGCGCACGATCACGAACCGCACGCGCGTCGAGTCCACGCTGATCGGCACGGTCGTGGTGTCGCCCAGCTTCGGCGTCACTCGCCGGAACATGGTGTCCGTGGCGAAAAACGCGCGGCTCTCAACCACGCCGGGCACGTCCGCGGCCGTCATCGCCTCCGCCTGATAGCTCGGCACATAGCCGCGGAACGAGGAATCCCGCTCGATGATCGCGGCAAAGATCGTGTCGTGAATGTCGATCGACCCGGCCGGACAAAAGGTCGGGCACACCCCAGGCGAGGTCGACTGCTCCGTACAGGCAGCCGCCACCAGGAGGCAGAAACAGGCGAGTCGCCGTATCACCGGTCCAGCGTCTCCTTGGTAAAAGCGTCGGGCAACAGGGCGGCCAGCGTCCACCGTTTCTCGGTTGCCGGCCCGACCGCCGTCACTTCCAGATCCAAACCGAACTCCGCGAGCAGCTGCCGGCAGGCGCCGCAGGGCGCCGCCGGCGGGTCCACGTCCGTCGTCACGACGAGGCGCTTCAGCGTGCGCGCGCCGCCCACCACCGCCGCGCCGAGCGCCATACGCTCCGCACAGATCGTCAGGCCGTACGACGCGCTTTCGACGTTGCAGCCGACGTAGACGGTCCCGTCCGCCGCCTCGATCGCCGCGCCGACGTGAAAGTTGCTGTACGGCGCCCACGCGTGCTGCATCGCCGCACGCGCCTGTTTCACCAGATCCTTCATCCCGACACGTCCTTCAGGAACGACGTGCCCGCCGCGAGCGCCGGCAGGCCGAAGTACTCGGCCACGGTCTGCCCCATGTCGGCGAAGGTGCGGCGCGTCCCGAGCGGCACGGGATGCACGTTGGGCCCCAGGACCAGGAGCGGCACGACCTCGCGCGAATGATCGGTTGACGGCGTCGTCGGATCGTTGCCGTGATCGGCCGTCAGAATCACCAAATCGTCCGCTTGCAGCCGGGACACCAGCCGCGGGATCCAGGCATCCAACTCTCTGAGACCCTGATGAAACCCCGGCACGTCATTGCGGTGCCCCCACGTCTGGTCGAATTCGATCACGTTCACGAAGACGAACGCCGTCTCCAGCGTATCGAGCGCCTGCTCGATGAGTCGGTAGGCAGCGGCGTTCGTCGGCGTGTGCTGGCTGCTGATGTTCCGGCCCGCGAACAGATCATCCACCTTGCCGATCCCGACACGCGCGACGCCGGCATCGGCCATGAGGTCGAGCAACGTCGTCCCGGTCGGCGCAATCGAAAAATCCTTGCGATTGGGCGTCCGGCGGTAGTCCCCAGCCGTGCCTTCGAAGGGCCGCGCGATCACCCGGCTTACCGCTTCCTCCCCGATCAGCATCTCGCGCGCGATGCTGCAGGCGCGGTACAACTCATCGAGCGGCACTGTTCCTTCGTGCGCCGCCACCTGGAACACCGAATCCGCCGACGTATACACGATCCATTTGCCGCTACGTTGATGCTCGACGCCGAGCTCGGCGATGATCGCCGTACCCGACGCCGCTTTGTTGCCGAGCCACCCGCGTCCTGTGCGTTTTGCGAACTCGTCCAGCAGTGGAACGGGAAATCCCTGGGGATACGTCCGAAACGCCTTCTTCAGGAGCACGCCGCAGATCTCCCAATGCCCGGTGGTGCTGTCCTTTCCTGCTGATGCTGGCTCCGCGATCCCGTGGGCTGCCGCCGGTGTGACCCCGGGCGCAAGCCCAGGGATCCGCCGATCCATCCCCAACCCCAGCTTCTCCAGATTCGGCAGCTTCAGTCCGCCCACGGCGCGCGCGACGTTGCCCAAAGTGTCCGACCCCGCGTCGCCGTAGGCCGCCGTGTCGGGGGCGGGCCCGATCCCAAGTCCATCCAGCACGATGATGGCGGCCCGGCCCGTCCCGTATTTCACACCGGGACGCGTGGCAGCCGTGCGCCGAGTCCCGTCAGGAATTCGTGCTGGACTTTACCGCTCCAATCCGCGATCTCCTTCAAGGTGATGTGCTGTTTCGCATCCGCGCCCACGATGGTCGCGGTGTCGCCGACCTGCACCTCCAGTGTGCCGGTTTCGACGAGTGCCATGTCCATCTGTACGAGCCCCACGATCGGGCAGCGTTGTCCGCGCAGCAGGACAGTTGCTCCCCCCTTGGCGACGGTGCGCCCGAGCCCGTCGGCGTACCCGCAGCGCAGCGTCGCGATCACGGTATCCCGCTGCGCCGTCCAGCTCGTGTCGTAGCTCGCCGTCTCTCCTGTGCGCATCCGCCGCACGCTCAGCACCCTGGCCCGCACGCTCACGACCGGGCGCGGCTGCGGCAGATCGTCCGCCGGCGAACCGCCGTAGAGGAAAATCCCCGGCCGCACCAGGTCGAGCGCGAACTGCTTGCCACGCAGCGCGGCGGCGCTATTCGCGACATGCAACAGCGCCGGCCGCCGCGGCAGACGCTCGACCGCGCCGAGAAACCGTTCGAGCTGCCGCTCAGCCGATCCGTCCTGTCGCTCGGCGGAGTGGAAATGCGTGTAGCACCCTTCGAGCGACGGCGTGTCCACCGCCGCGCCGAGCTCGTCCACCTCGTCCCACCGCACGCCGGCGCGTCCCATCCCCGTATCGATCTCGATATGGAAGGGGCGCTCGGCGCGCGTCGTCCACTCGAGAATGCTGCCGGCGTCGCCGAGCGCGGGTGTCAGCTCGTGGCGGTCATACGCGTCGAACAGTTGCGCGCGTGCAGGCATGAAGACGAGAATCGGCCGGGTGATACCAGCCGCGCGCAGCTCGGCCCCTTCCTCGATCGTGGCGACGCCGTAGCCCCAGGGATCGAGCTGCTCGAGGGCTTTAGATACGAGGACGGCTCCGACCCCGTACGCATTCGCCTTGACGACAGGGAGGAGCCGAGTGCCTGCTATCTTTGCTACCGTTCGGGCGTTGTCGACGAGGGCTTCCACGTCCACTTCCACCCAGGCCTCGCCCTTCGTTGACACGCTCACTGGCGCGGGTATGATACCCCGCCCGGAGGCTAAATGCAAGGCGATTCAGCGCTTGGACGTGCTCTGGGACTCGTGCGCGAGTTGCGCCAGCGGTGTCCCTGGGACCGAGCACAGACCCCGCAGACACTCCGTCCCTATCTGGTCGAGGAAGCGCTCGAGCTCGATCACGCGATCCAGACCGACGATCCCGAGGCGATGCGCGACGAGCTCGGCGACATGCTGCTCCATCTCGCGTTTCAGATCGTGATCGCCGAAGAGCGGTCGCAGTTCAATGCGGAAGTAGTCACGCACACGCTGGAAGAGAAGATGTGGCGGCGGCATCCGAATCTCTTCGGTGAGGGTCGTGCCGGCCGCGGCGATCACGCCGGGTGGGAGCTCGTGAAGCGGCGCGAGCCGCGCGCCGGCGGGAAGCGCGGCACACTCGCAGGCCTGCCGCCGACCTTACCTCCTCTCCTCATGGCGTATCGGCTTCAGGAGCGCGCTGCGGGAATCGGGTTCGATTGGCCGGATACCAGAGGTCCGATGGAGAAAGTGAAGGAGGAGATCGGGGAGCTCGAGCGGGAAACGGG
>QHUE01000181.1 GCA_003221825.1 Gemmatimonadota bacterium | reverse complement strand
GCCCATTTCATTTCTGTGTGCTTGGAACCACACGTTAGGCAGCGAGCGATGGAGTACGAAATGGTTTATACAGTTCTGTCGAATACCCGTTAGGCGCCCAACGCGCTATGAGCGTGAGCCTGATCTGTCCGATTTGTGGAAGTCCGGCGACGATTCACAAGCCACCGGTCACGGTTTGCCCCAATTGCCAGGCGGCCTGGCCTGAGGCGTTACGCCTGTCCGCTGAGGCAACCCTCGAACGCGCCAAGGTCGATCGGCCCATCCTGCTGACAATCGGCATGTATGTCGCCCCCTTCTTTGGCGGGCTGTTCGTATTGCTGGTGCTGCTCGCGCCGTTCAACGCCGCAACGTACACGATCGATGGTGAGACGGTGAGTGGGGTCGAGTTTCTGAGGCGAGCGGGCATGTATTTTCTGGCCATCGGAGGTTCGTCACTTGCCGCTGCATACGCGATCTGGCGAGAACGCTCTTGGAGTCGGTGGGCCATCGTCGCTTTTTGGCTGGCGCAATTGGCAGCGGCCATCGGCTTTGGTTGGGCAGGATCAGGAATTGCCGGGGTCGCCGCGGCAATCGCTTCATTGCTCTTGGTGCTCATCCTGGTGGGGTGGTATCTGTTCGATAAGGAAAATGTCGTCACCTATTATCGATCTCTGGAGAAGGTGGAAGCCGCCGAGGACGCGCGGCGGGCGAGTTCGCGAGGCGTTGGCGCCTAACAAGCGCTTGAAGCTGCCGGCGCCCCTCATCTATGGTAGAATTGCGTTTGTGAACATGAAAGCGTGGCGCCGCAGCTTTAAGTGCCATCCGTTAGAGGCGCCCACTTTGTCGAGGAATCTCGCCGGAATCGGAGGGATCTCATGGCTCTAACCGAGATTGAAGCCATTTGTCGCTCGTGCCATAAGACGTTTCGCGCGCAACCCAAACGCACCTTCCTCGGCTTCCAGAGACTCGTCTGCCCCCATTGCTCGCGGGAGGTTATGTACCCTTTGACGTCAGGATACCGAACGGCCTACTGGATCTTCGTTGGATTCATGGCCCTGGTGATCCTCGCAAGTTTGGCCCAAGGTCAGATCGCTTTCCCTGGTCTTATTGGTCTGGCCATGATTTGGGCGCTGGACCGGGACCGCCGGCTGCGCAAGGAAGTTGCGAGTGCGGAAACTGCTGCGGCGGCTCCTCCCTCTCATTCCACGACTCGGTAGGTTTTGATGGCGCGCCGTCTAACAAGCGCTTGAAGCTGACGGCGCCCGTAGATTAGGGAATGAATCTTTCTTCAGCGCGCCGCAGCTTAAGCGCGATCTGTTAGCCCGCCGCCCATGTCGAAGAGGAGACTATCCAGCCGAAATCTGATGACAACGAGCTAACACGAGTCCAGTCGTCGAGCGGGACACATTCTGACAACTCACCGCGTTCGGCGCGAGGCTTCGCCCCTCACGCTGGAATTCACGGTTGAATGGCTTGCCCGGTCGTGATCTCGCAGGTGAAGGAGCGGTAAATGCGAGTGGTGGTCCACGAGTTCATCAGCCTTGACGGCGTCGTGCAGGGGCCCGGAAAGCAGGGTGGTCTGGGCGAGGACACCATCGGTGGGTTCCGTCATGGCGGCTGGTCAGTGCCGTACAACGACTCGGAGGTTTGGGCCGCCATAAACCAGTTCGCCGAGCGCAGCGGCGCCGTGCTACTGGGCCGGAGCACGTATCGATCGGGCGCGGCCGTCTGGCCGGACCGCTCCGGCCCGTTCGCCGAGTGGATCAACCGCGCCCAGAAGTATGTCGTATCAGGCACCCTCTCCGGATCCGACGACACGCCATGGAAGCCGACAACAATCATCCGGGGTGCCGACCTTCTGAAGGAGGTGGCGCGGCTGCGCGACCAGCCGGGCGGCGACATCTACGTCTACGGCAGCTTGAGCGTGGTGCGGGCGCTGCTGGCTGCCGGACTGGTCGACGAGCTCGTCCTCATGATCCAGCCGATCACCCTCGGCGGCGGAAAGACCCTGTTCCCCACCGACGGCGAAGCGCGAGCGTTCAAGCTCATCTCGGCCACCACCACCGGTACGGGTGTGCAGGTCTGCCGTTACCAGCCCGCGCGCTGATCAAAGTGATCACTGCATGAGCCTCGACGTCCTCCTCTGGGCCTTTCTCGCATCATTTGCGATTCATATCATTGATGAAACGACGATGAACGGCGGGTTCGTTAGGCGGCGCGGATCATTCAGGAGGCCCGATGAAATCATCTGTCCTGAGCATCACCGAGATCGCAGTACTAGGTGTCGCATTCGTCGTCCTGCTGACAACTGCGTCGGCACCGGCAGTTCGCGCAAGAACTCAGACGGGTGCTGACCCGTGTGCCGCGCGCCTTGCGACCTTCGATACACTCGATTTCGACGTCTTCAGTAACCAGAAATGGCCACGTTTGTCCGAGAGTCACGCGAACGACATCGTCGTGACGTGGCCGGATGGTCATGAGACGAGCGGGATCGCCCGGCACATCGAAGATCTCAAGGGCATGTTCGTCTATGCACCCAACACCAACATCGCCGTTCATCCCATCCGGATCTGCTCGGGTGACTATACTGCGGTGACCGGGATCATGACCGGCACGTTTTCACGTCCAATGCCGATCGGCGATGGCAAGACAGTCGCCCCGACAGGCAAGTCGTTCCGGCTTACTATGGCGACGATCGGTCACTGGAAGGGTGCTACGATGGACCATGAATGGCTCTTCTGGGACAACCACGAGTTCATGCGGCAAATCGGTCTGGCCCAATGAGCACGGTTCCTCGCGCCGCCTAACATGCGCCTGAAGCTGCCCGCGCCCATCCAGCAAGCGGATCGAATGAACGGGATTGGCACTGGAACGCGGGCGATGGGCATCGCCAGCGTGGGCCATGCGTTTTTTGCGGCGACGATGGTCGCCCTAGGAATCTTGGGCCTGATCCAAGGCGATTTCACCCCGACATGGACGGGGGTGCCGAAGAGTGTTCCCGCGCGTGAGGTGCTAGCCTATCTCTGCGCCGTCATCACTCTGGTATCTGGCATAGGCCTGCTCTGGCGGCGCGCCGCCGGCATCGCCTCCCGCTTGCTGCTTGGCTCTTTCTTGGTTTGGCTGCTGCTGGTTAGGGTACCGCTCATCTTCCGTGCTCCTACGGCCACGGTTGCTTGGTGGGCTTTGGGTGACACCGCGGTGATGGTCGCGGCCTCCTGGGTATTGTACGTGTGGTTCGCCGGAGACCAGGACCGACAGCGCCTCAGTTTCGCCACCGGCGACACAGGGCTGCGCATCGCGAGGGTGCTGTACGGCCTGGCGTTGATCCCCTTCGGCGTAGCGCATTTCACCTATCTCGAAAGAACCGCCTCGCTGGTGCCTGGCTGGCTGCCATGGCACGTGGCGTGGGCGTACTTCACCGGCTGGGCGTTCATCGCGGCGGGCGTGGCGGTGCTCAGCGGCGTGTATGCCCGGCTGGCAGCCACGCTCTCGACATTGCAGCTGGGCCTGTTTACGGTGCTGGTGTGGGTACCTATCGTCGTAACGGGCCCCAGCGCTTCCGACTGGACCGAGTTCATCAGCTCCTGGGCGTTGACGGCCGGCGCCTGGATGGTGGCGGATTCCTACCGCGGCGTGCCTTGGCTCGCCGTGGGCAAGCGCTAGCGTCGGCGGCGCGCCCGGGTCCGCACTCGAACTGCGGCGAGGTTTCCAACCCAAGTCTATGAGAAGGTTTCTATGAGCCCAAAGAAGAACACGCAGAAGTCCGCCAAGAGGACGTTCAAGGGATTCACGGACGACGAACGAGTTGCGATGAAGGAGCGCGCCCGAGAGCTGAAGGCGGACACGGCGGACGGGGAGAACGCCGTGCTCGCGAAGATCGCCGCGATGCCGGAAGCGGATCGCGTCATGGGCAAGCGGCTCCATGCGATCATCAGAGCCAGCGCGCCCGCCCTCGCGCCGAGACTCTGGTACGGGATGCCCGCGTATGCCAAGGACGGCAAGGTCGTGTGCTTCTTCCAAAGCGCGCAGAAGTTCAAAACGCGGTACGCGACGTTCGGCTTCAGCGACAAGGCGAACCTCGACGACGGCGCGCTGTGGCCGGTCGCGTTCGCGCTGAAGGAGTTGACCGCCGCCGCAGAGGCAAAAATCAGCGCGCTCGTGAAGCAGGCACTGCCGGTTCGGTGAAACAGCGTGGCGTGTCGGTGACGAACGCGCGCCGGCTGCTCCTCGGCCTTCCCAACGTTGTCGAGGGCCGGTCGTACGGGATGCCATCCTTCCTTCTTAATGGCCGGTTTCTCGCCCGCTTTCGGGACGACGATACAGTGCTGGTGCTGCAATTAGCGACGATCGGCGAGCGTGAGGTCCTCATGGAGCTCGACCCACGCGCCTTCTTTTTCACCGAGCACTATCGCAACTATCCCGCGGTGCTGATTCGCCTGGCAGAAGTGGTGCCTCCCCTATTGACCGATGTCGTGACGGAGGCGTGGCGCCATGTCAGCGCGTTGCCGCCGGCGCGACCGCGGAAACCACCCAAAACCGGCACGAAGGATCGCGGCCGCGCTCGCTCATAAGCGGGGGTCCCTGAGCGGGGCGGGATGAACGCTGTAAGTTTCTGCCGTGATGACGCGATTCGTCACGCAACTCCGTAAGAAGGCGGCGCCGGTCCCACCCGGACCGGTCCTCCCTACCCTCTATAGCAATGAGAGCGGCCGGTCGTATCGGCTGGATCGTCTCATCGGCAAGGGGGGATTCGGCGAGATCTACCTCGCCACGCCGACCTCCGCGGGATCGCTGCCGCCCCACGTGTGTGTCAAGATCAGCTACCGCCTCACGGGCTGGCTGCGCGAGGCGTACTTCGCGGAGCTGCTCGCCAGGCAAGCCCGGGCGCTGCGCGTGTTCGACCGATTCGTCCAGGTCGAAGCCACCAATACCCGCTACTGCCTCGTCATGGAATATGCGGAGCACGGCGACCTCGGCGCCTGGCTCGGCGCCAAGGGCGGCCAGCCGGAGAAATTCGTCCGCCACGAGATCGCGGCCATCCTGGAGACGCTGGATGTGCTGCATCGTGGCCAGGCGCTGCATCGCGACCTGACGCCGTTCAACGTCTTCGTCTGCGCGCACGAGGTTCTGAAACTGGGGGACTTCGGCATCGCGACCCACCAGGCGAGCCGGCGGGGCGTGACGGCCGACGCCTTCAACCCGTTGGGAGCGCCGACCGAGATCGCCTGGGGGAAGGTGCGCAAGTGGCAGCAGCGCGACGACGTCTATCAGGTGGGCCAGCTCATCGCCATGCTGCTGCGGGGCGACGTGCACAGCCCCATGCGGACGCGCGACGTGCGCCGGCTTCCCTGCAGCGACCATCTGAAAGAGGTGATTCACCGCTGCCTCGGCGCACGCGGCAAACGCTATCAGTCCGCCGGCGAGATGATTGACGCGCTGCAGAACCCGCCCAAACAATTGCACAAAGGCGTGGTCAAGACGCTCAAGGGACGGCGCGTGTCGTTCACCGGCTTCCTGAAGCGGCCGCGCCGCGATGCGATCGCGGCTGCCAGGCGCTCGGGCGCCGTCTTCCAGGCCAGCCCCGGACCGTCCACCGACATCCTGGTGCGCGGCCGCCCGAATGCGCTCCAGATCGCGGGCAAGGACGGCGGGCTCAAGCTCATGGAGATCAAACGCCTCGCGGCCAAGGGCCATCGGGTGACCGTCATCGGCGAGGCGCAGTTCTGGAAGCTGGTCGCGCGGAGAAGGTAACCGCGGCAGCATCCTCAACGCAGCGCCGCGCGCGCCCGCGTGATTTCGGCGCGGTCGCCGTCGCCCGCCCTCATCTGCGCAAGGAACTCTGCATAGCGGCGTCGCGCGCCGGCGCGATCGCCCGCCAGCTCGGCCGCACGAGCTGAACCGTACAGACTGCGCGCGCGATTGGGCTCGCGCAGCAGCGTCGCTTCGTAGGCGTCGCGCGCTTCCGCATTGCGCGACACTTGGGCCAGCATGTCGGCGTAGAGCTCGCGCGCAGGCAACAGCTCGCCCGGCGTGACGGGCTGCTTCTCGGTCACATCCTCGACGTCCGCCGCCGCCTTCGCATCCCGCAGCGCCGCCGTCGTATCCCCGGCCGCAAGCTCGGCCCACGCCGTCACGATCTGTTGTTTGATGGCGACCACGCGCGCCCAGTCGCTGTCGCCGCGGCGCGTCATGTCGGCTGCGATACCGGCGAGCGCGGCGATCTCGGCACGCGCCTGGGCGGTGTCGGACTCGCGGGCGGCGCCGACGCCGCGCGCGAAATGGGCGAGTGCCGCGCCGATGGTCAGCGGAGCGGCCCGGACGGGGAGGCGCGCGGCGTCCGCCCAATCTCCCCGCTCGAGCGGCCAGCGTGCTTCCATCGCCACGCGATTGTAGTTGGCGACCATGGCGTCGCTCGTGAGTGTCGTCTGCAGCTCGAGCGCCTGCGCGATGATACGGCGCGCGTCGCGGTCGTGGCCTTGCTGCAGGTACGCGTACACCATGTAGTCGAGCGCGTGGAGTTGCTCGGGTGCCACGCCGGTGTGCTGTGCCCGCGCGTAGTCGTAGCCGGCCTGGAAGGCACGCTGATTGGTGGCGATCGTTTCGTCCCACAGGCCGAGCCGAACGAAGATGTGCGACGGCATGTGCTGCGCGTGCGGGGCGGCGGGCGCGATCTTCGCATAGCTGCGCGCGGCCTCGAGGCCAAGCGGGGCAAGGCGCGGTGAATCGTTGGCGTGAATGATGTAGTGCGCCAGCCCCGGGTGGTTCGGGAAGCGCCGAAACAGCGGATTCAGGATGGCGGCCGCCTGCTTTTGCCGAGTGAATGTCGTGTCGGTCTTCGGCGCCGTGGCGACGAGCGAGAGGGCGTAATAGATCGCCACTTCGACATCGTCGGGGAAATCGGCGTAGAGTCGCGCCAGCGTGTCGGAGTAGGCGCGCAGCCGCCGCGGGTTGGGGATCGAGTCGTACCCGCGATACAGCGCGGCCGCGGCCGCGAGGAATCCCTGTTCGCGTTTCGTGAGCGCGCCCAGCGCGACCGCCCGCTGGGCCGCTGCGGCGCCGCGTCGAGTGCTCTCGCTCGTCGGGGGCGCACCGCCGGCGAACGGGTTGCCCCACGCATTCAGGGCGAGCCCCCAGTACGCCATGGCGCACGACGAGTCGGCCGTTGCCACGGCCTGGAAGGCGCCCTGCCCTTCCTCCCACCAGAAGGAGTGCAGCATCGTCATAGCACGCTCGAACTGCTGCTGTGCGGCGGCATTGCAGGAGATGGGAAAGACCACCCGTCCCAACTGCCCCGTGGAATGCTCGTGCTCGTGCTGCGCAGCCAAGGGGCGCGCGAGAACGACCGCGGCGACGCTGAGCCAGCGGACAGTGTGCCTCATGAACGCCTCCGCCAATAGAGGAAGGCCGGGATGCCCAGCGCGATGAGACCGGCGCCGATCGCGGCGTTCTTCGGATTCGCTCCCACTGAGCTCACCACCACATAGATCGCGCTGAGCACGAACAGGGCCGGCATCAGCGGATAGCCCGGCGTCCGGAAGCGCAGCGGCGCCGGCGCTGCCGCGGCCCGCTCGCGTGCCCGGTATACGAACAGTGTCGCGACCGACGACCCGAAAAAGATCCAGTCACCGAACACGACGTAGTCGGTGAGCGGGCCGTAGGTCTTGGTCAGCGTGAGCACGATGGACCACGCCCCCATCAGCATGATCGCGGCGGTCGGCGTGTGGTAGGCCGGATGCAGCTCGGCGATGCGCCGGAAGAAGACGCCGTCCGCGGCCATCGCCTGGAACACGCGGGGCGTGACGAGGACGACGAGGTCGAGAAAGCCGAAGGCCGAGACGGCGATCCCGGCGCTGATGACAACTTTGCCAGCGGGCCCGAAGACTCGCTCCATGACGTCGGCGGCCGGCGCTGGGCTGCGCGCGAGCCCGTCCACCCCCAGGACATGGAGATACGCCACATTGGCCAGGAGGTAGACGAGCACCACGACGAGGACGCCGATGAGCAAGGCACGGGGCAGATTGCGTTCCGGCTCGATGAGCTCTTCGGCGATGAAGTTGGTCTGCTGCCAGCCGCCGTATGTGAACAGCACCGGCACGAGCGCGGCGCCCACCGCGACGAACGCCGCCCACGCGCTCGCCGGCGGCAGGGACACCGGCTCCAGGATCCGGGCTGCCTGCGGCGGCGAATAGAGAAAGAGTCCGGCGACGATGAGCCCGGCCAGGGCGACCAGCTTCAGGACCGTGAAGACGTTTTGGGTGATCGCCCCCGGCGCGACGCCCACGTAGTTGATCGCGCACGTCACGAT
>QHUE01000331.1 GCA_003221825.1 Gemmatimonadota bacterium | reverse complement strand
GACCACGAAACTGAGCGGGTTCGTCGGCTCGGGCTGGTGCAGGATTTCCGCCGAAACGTAGCCCCCGCCCAACTTCGCGCTGAGGCCCAGCAGCCCCCGCAACCGGGTGTTCTCGCTGCGCAATTCGGGGAGGAAGGTCGCGGCGAGGGCGGCCGAGTCGCGCTGCGCCACCACCGCGTCGTAGCGGTACCGCGCTGCGGCGAGGAGCTCGGTTTGCCGCTGCAGAAACAGGAACGGCGCGAGCACGCTCTGCCGCAATCCCTGGGCAAGTGGGTCACGCCATTGATCGGGGAGGCTCAGCGCCGCGATCGACAGCCCCACGCAGGCGATGAACAGCAGCGTGTCGCTCCGGGACGCATAGCGATCCGTTCCGATCGCCATGCGGCTACGTGGTCAAAACGTTGCGGTATTTCTCCGGAGCGTCGAGGATCCGCCCCGCCCCACGCACCACGCAGGTCATGGGGTCCTCGTCCAGGTGAATCGGCAACCCGGTCTCCTGCTGCAACAGCAGGTCGAGGCCACGAATCAGGGCGCCGCCGCCGGTCATCACGATGCCGCGGTCCACGATGTCGGACGCCAGCTCGGGCGGGGTGATCTCGAGGGCGCGGCGTACGGCGTCGACGATCTGCTGGATCGGCTCCTGCACCGCCTCGCGAATCTCGCTCGAGTGCACGCGCACGATCTTCGGAATGCCCGAGACGAGGTCGCGGCCCTTCACCTCCATCTCGCGCTCTTCCCCGATCGGCGCCGCCGAGCCGATCTGAATCTTGATTTGCTCCGCCGTCGGCTCGCCGATCAGCAGGTTGTAATTCTTCCGCATGAACTGCACGATCGCCTGATCGAGCTCGTCGCCGCCGGTACGGATCGACGTGTCGGACACGATGCCCGACAGCGCGATCACCGCGATCTCCGTCGTGCCGCCGCCGATGTCGATCACCATGTTGCCGGTGGGTGTCTCGACGGGCAGCCCGACACCGATCGCCGCGGCCATCGGCTCGGCGACCATGTACACTTCCTTCGCGCCGGCCGATTGCGCGGAGTCGCGCACCGCGCGCTTCTCCACTTCGGTGATGCCGCTCGGCACACACACGATCACTTTGGGCCGCACGCGGAACAGATGCCGGTCGATGATGGTCTTGAGGAAAAAGCGCAGCATCTTTTCGGTCACGTCGAAGTCGGCGATCACGCCGTCCTTCAGCGGGCGGACGGCGAGGATGCCGTCGGGGGTGCGGCCGAGCATGCGCTTCGCTTCGAGGCCGATGCCTTTGACCTTGCCGGTAGCTTTTTCGATCGCGACGACGGAGGGTTCGTTCAACACGATCCCCTCGCCGCGAACGTAGACCAGCGTATTGGCGGTACCAAGATCAACGGCGATTTCGTTCGCCGGGCTCCAGGCACCCATTTTGAAATTCAGCCAGCGTGGTGGCACGTGATCGTCGGTAAAAGAGTTGGCGGGCTCTAGCGAACGCGCACAAGGTAATGAAATGCGTAACCCCAAGCAAGGATGAAGCTTGACGGCCCTTTCCCGCCCGGCTAGCCTTTCGCCCATGCGTCGCGTGACGCCCGACACAATTGCCGTCGTTGACCTCGCGGTGTGCGACCGCTGTGGCCTGTGTTTGCCGCTGTGCCCCCCGGAAGCCATCCACCTCGAGCTGAACATGCTGACGGTCGACGACGCAGCCTGCACCGGCTGCGAGAAATGCGTTGGGCCCTGTCCGGTCGGCGCCCTCGCCATGGCCCCCCCCGCCTATGCCTGACGTCGACCTCCTGGTCGTGGGCGCCGGGCCCGCCGGCGCCGTCGCGGCCTGGCATGCGAAGCAGGCAGCGCCCGCGCTGGACGTGGTGTTGCTGGAGCGCGATCGGGCGGTCGGGTCTCCGGTACGGTGTGCCGAGGGCGTGGGCGATGCGGGCCTGCGGGAGTTCGCCAATCCGGACGGTGCCGAGTGGGTATCCCGGCGCATCACCGACGTCGTGTTTCAGGCGCCCGACGCGTGCGCGTGAAGGAGCGCGGCAGGGACGAGACGTACCGGGCGCGCATCGTCATCGGCGCCGATGGCGTCGAGACGATGGTGGGGCGCTGGGCCGGACTGGACACGCGCGTGCCGGCGCGCGACATGGAGTCCTGCGCCCAGTATGTGCTCCAAGGGATCGACTTCAATCCCGACGCGATCTATCTGCAGTTCAGCAATGCGATCGCACCCGGTGGATATGCGTGGATTTTTCCCAAGGCGGTGGGCGTGGCCAACGTCGGGCTAGGGCTCGTCGCGTTGAAGACCGATGGCCGCAACGCCCGCGAGTACCTGGATGCGTGGATCGCCCGTCGCTTCCCGAACGGCGCCCGCACCGGCTACACCGTTGGCGGCGTCATCGTGCACACGACGATCAAGAAGACGTATGCCGACGGCGTGATGGTCGCGGGCGACGCAGCGCACATGCTGAATCCCCTCTCGGGTGGCGGCATCACCACTGCGATGAAGGCCGGCCGGCTGGCGGGCGGGACCGCGGCCGCCGCGATCTGCGCCGGCGACACGACCGAGCGGCGGCTGTCGACATATCACGAGGCCTGGATGCAGCTACTTGGCGAGGATCACCTCAAGTACTACCGCATCAAACAGGCGCTCGAGAATGTCGACGACACGTCCTTCAATCAACTGGCGCGCACAGTGAACAAGATCCCGGCGGAAAAGCGAACAATCGGAAGGGTCTTCACCCACGCGTTGATTAAGCATCCGCAGCTTATACCCGTTGCGGCGAGATTCTTCGTTTAGGTGTCAGGTGTCAGGTGTCGGGTGTCAGGCCTGACACCTGACACCCGGAACCCGACATTGCTGAACTGCAGATAGATCGCGTCGGGATTGAAGTCGATCCCTTGGAGCACATACTGGGCGCAGGACTCCATGTCGCGCGCCGGCACGCGCGTGTCCAGTCCGGCCCAGCGCCCCACCATCGTCTCGACGCCATCGGCGCCGATGACGATGCGCGCCCGGTACGTCTCGTCCCTGCCGCGCTCCTTCACGCGCACGCCACGCCTCGATCTGCAGCCAGCTCAGATGCCGCAGGCGATGCCAGGTGTATCGGACATCCCAGGTGTTCGTTTTGCCGATGTAGTCCGTGATCAAGAACGTCGTCGCGGTGAAACCGAGGTCGGCAAGGACGGGATAGGCGTTGTCGGCAAGTGAGGCGTAGCCGTCGTCGAATGACAGGAGCAATTCACGCGACGGGTGATTGTGTAGGGGCGCAGCATGCTGCGCCCCTACCGTCACCGCGTGCCGCGCGAATTCCTCCAGCGTCAGCGTCCGCCAGCCGGCGCGGGCGAGCGCGGTCATCTGCCGCGCGAAGACAGAGCGGCTCACCCGAGTGACGCCGAGCTCGAGCGGGCCGCCGATGCGGTGATAGCAGAGGACCGGAGCGGTTTGCACACCTAAACTTGGTCGGGGCGGGGTTATGACGCTACGCGCGGGTTGGCTTGACTGCCGTCCAGGGCTGCGGCAGCGTCCGGCATGGTACAGCGACACGCGTTGGCGGTACTCGGTCTGTTGGTTAGCGTGGCCTGCGGCGATGAGAGCGGCCCACCTCCCCCGCCGCCGCCACCCCCGCCCTCTGCGCATCATCTGACCTTCGTCGCTCAGCCGGCGGCGGCGTTGGCGGACAGCACGATCACTTCTGCAATCACCGTCGAGATCCGCGATAGCGTCGACCGCCGGATCAATGGGGCGACCACGGCGGTGACGATCGCCATCGGCGCCAACCCTGGGGCCGCCACGCTGGCGGGATCGATGACGCTGAACGCTGCCAATGGCACGGCGACGTTCAGCAATCTCAAGATCAACCAGCGCGGCCGCGGTTACACCCTGGTCGCCTCGTCGGGGGCGTTGACCGCCGACACCAGCAACGCATTCGACGTGTACGCACCGCTCGTCGTGGACGCCGTGGCCGCCGGCGATGGGCACACGTGCGCGCTCAAGCGGGGCGACGCGACCTACTGCTGGGGTGGGAACATCTCCGGAGAGCTCGGTGACTCGAGCAATGCTGAACATCTGCGGCCCCTGCGGGTCAGGACCGATCAGCAATTCGACACGATCAGCGCCGGCTACGGGCTGTCGTGCGGCATCACGAACGCGGGCGACGCCTATTGCTGGGGTGACAAT
>QHUE01000330.1 GCA_003221825.1 Gemmatimonadota bacterium | reverse complement strand
CGGCCTGGCTCGATCGCCGATGCGACCGACAAAGCACAGCTCGCGGAGCTCACGGTGCTCGGTGAGTTGACCGACCGCGCCTGGAAGAAAGACGTGCAGGTCATGATCGAGGGGCCGGGTCACATCCCCATGCATCAGATCGAAGTGAACGTGCGGCTCGAGAAGGAGCTGTGTCACGAGGCGCCGTTCTACACGCTCGGACCGCTCGTGACGGACGTCGCGCCGGGATACGACCACATTACGTCGGCGATCGGCGCGGCGATGATCGGCTGGTTCGGCGCGGACATGCTGTGCTACGTCACGCGCAAGGAGCACCTCGGACTGCCCAATGCGGAGGAAGTGCGTGAAGGCGTGATCGCGTACAAGATCGCCGCGCACGCCGCAAACATCGCCCGCCGTCGTCCCGGCGCGACCGAGCGAGACGACGCGCTGTCACGCGCACGGTACGCGTTCGACTGGAACGAGCAGTTCCGCCTCGCGCTCGATCCCGCACGGGCCCGCGAGCTGCACGACGAGGCGTTGCCGGCGGAGTACTTCAAGAGCGCGGAGTTTTGTGCGATGTGCGGACCGAAGTTCTGCTCGATGCACATCACGCGCGAGATCGAGCGCTCGCTCGGGATGCGCGAACCGGAGACGAAACGGGAGGTAGTTGGGACGGGCCGATGAAAAAGTAGGGGCGCAGCATGCTGCGCCCCTACATGACACCGCCGGGTGCCGGGATTAGGGCGCAATCACCACGCGATGCCGTAATCCTCACCGTGATTGGATGACCCGCCCCAGAACGACCCATGCTTCCAATCAAAGAAGATGGCGTTTATCGGCCCGGACGTTCTGTCGTCGAACTCGAGCCGGTAACCCATCCGCCGCAGCTCCTGCCGAGTCCATGACGGAGTGTCTTCACGCAGCGTCAACCGGCCTGGCTCCGTCTTATGGTCACCGAACGAGTTGCGACGTCACGCGCGGCCGCTTGCCGGGTACGATCACGTTGAAGGGATTGTCCGCGCTGTCGACCACGAATTGCTGCGCGCGCTGGCTCACCCCGATGCCCGTATGGCCTGCGATCACCGCTGGAATCCAGCCGCCCGACGGCGTCACCGAGACCACCCAACCCGACGTGTCTGCCGCTTCGATCGATGTGGTCCCGCGGCGGAACGCCTCATCGAACGCGGCGAGCGCGGCGGCGTCTTCGCCACCCTCGGAGGTGGTCACCGGCCGAGGAGACCAACGCTGGAGCAGCGGCAAGTAGGGGTTGGTGCCGCCCTGGAACGGATACGGATCGCCCGGTTTGATATCCGGATCGTTGCGATCGGGATTGATCCGCTTGGCGCGCTCGCGCGCGTATTCCTTCGACAGCAGTCCGCGCATCGGCTCCTCCGGCGGAAACGCCGGGTCGCCGTAATAGAAGTCGCGATCGGCGAACGCCAGGCTCATCGCCTGGTAGAGCGTGTGGATATAGCGCGTGCTGTTGTAGCCCATCGCCTTGAGATCGAAGCCTTCGAGGATGTTCAGCGCCTGCAGCATGGCGGGGCCCTGCGACCACTGCGGGAGCTTGTAGACCTCGATGCCGCGATACTGTGTCATTACTGGCTCTTCTATTTTGACGCGCCAGTTGGCCAGGTCCGACAATGTGACGAGGCCTCCTTCCTCTTGGAGCCCCCGCACGAATTCCACGGCGATATCACCACGATAAAACCGGTCGTAAGCGGCCATGATCGCGTCGTGCCGGTTCTTGCCGCGGCGCAGCGCGTCCTGCTCGGCCTCTACCAGCTTGCGGAGCGTCGCCGCGAGCTCAGGCTGCCGAAAGATCTCGCCTGCCTCCGGGGCTTCCCGCGCCTCGCCGGCGTGTGGCAGCATGACAGCGCGAGAGTAGCGCCACTGTTTGAGCCAGCCTTTGTTGCGCTCGATCGAGTTCGCCGTCTCCTCTTCGATTGGATAGCCATCCGCCATGCGGATCGCCGGCTCGAGTACCTCCCGCAGACTCAACTTTCCGTACTCCGCGAGCATCACCATCAGCCCACCGGGTGTACCGGGTGTGATCGCCGCGAGCGGACCATACTCGGGCGGAAACCGCATGCCTTTGGAGCGGTAGAAGTCAGCCGTCGCGCCGGTTGGTGCCACCCCGAGGGCGTTGACCGCGATGACCTTCTTTGCTCTCGGATTGTAGATCAGAGCCTGAGTTTCTCCACCCCATGACAGCACGTCCCACATCGTCGTCACGGCCGCGAGCATCGCGCACGCGGCGTCCACCGCGTTGCCGCCCTTCTGAAACATCATCGCGCCCGCTTCCGCGCCGAGCGGTTTGCCCGTGATGGCGACCCAATGCCGCCCGTGCAGGGCCGGTTTCTGCGTACGCTGTGACGCGAGGATTGTCGGAAGGACGACGAGAGCGAACAATAGGCAGCGACGGACAGCCATCGGTGCTCCGAGAGGGGACGCGAGTGGAAGCTAACCGAAGTGGGGCCGCCCGCTCAATCCAACCGCCGCTCGGCCGAGCGCGCGTGGGCTTCGAGCCCCTCCAACCGGCCGAACCACGCGGCGTCCTCGACGAGCGGCCGCGCCGCGCTGGCGTCGTCGATGCGCAGCCAAGTGCGGACGCGCAGGAACGTGTAGACCGATAAGCCGCCCCGCGACCGCGCGGATCCTGCCGTCGGAAGCACGTGATTCGGCCCCGCGCCGTAATCCCCCAACACCTCCGCCGAGCTGGCACCGATGAACAGCGCACCGAAATGTGTGAGTCGCGGCGCGACGTCGTCTGCCGTCTGGAGGATGAGCTCGACATGCTCGGGCGCGAGCGCATCACACGCGGCAACCCCCTCCTCCACACCTCCCACCAGCACCACGCCGCCGTTGAGCAGCGCCGCCCGCGCGACCCCCGCGCTGGGGAGATCCCCGAGCTGGCGCGTGAGCTCGGCATCGACGCGATCGAGATGCGTGGGATCGGTGGTGACGAGCAACGGCACTGCGTCGGGGTCATGCTCCGCCTGCGCGAGGAGATCGGCCGCAATCACCGCGGGAGACGCCGACGAGTCGGCGAAGACCAGCAGCTCAGAAGGTCCGGCGAGCATGTCGATCGCGGCGCGTCCGCCCACGAGCTGTTTTGCCGCCGTGACGTACCGGTTCCCGGGGCCGACGATCACGTCACAGGGAGCGATTGGCCCGGCACCGAACGCAAGCGTTGCAATCGCGTGAGCGCCGCCCGCCGCGAGCACACCATCGGCACCGGCGACGGCCGCAGCGGCGAGAGTCATCGGGCCAGGTTTCGGGCTTGCGACCCAGATCTCGTTGACGCCCGCTGCGCGCGCCGTC
>QHUE01000324.1 GCA_003221825.1 Gemmatimonadota bacterium | reverse complement strand
TGGCGCACCGCGCCGCTCGACGCCAAGCTGCGCGCGACCCTCGGCTTCCTCGAGAAGCTCACGCTGCGGCCCAACGACGTGCGTCCCAGCGACGTGGCGCCGGTCCGCGCCGCCGGGTTGTCGGACGCCGCGATCGAGGATGCGATCAACGTGTGCGCGCTGTTCAACATCTACGACCGTCTGGCCGACGCGCTGGGCTGGTATCTCCCGGATGCCGCGGGCTATGCGGCATCGGCGCAGAACCTAATGACGCGGGGTTATCTGCTCTAGCTGCAGCCGGTCGTTGTTCCGCGCCACGACCAGCACCCGATCGCCGTTGGCGCGCCGCAGCCACGCCATATGGCGCACCTGCCCGTCGATCGCCAGCCCGCTTTGCTCCATGTCCACTGCCGCAAAGCCGCCACGACCATCGCCATGCAACAATAGGCCGTAGCTGGCGTCGTAGCGCCCTTCGACCGGCGTGACACCGGAGAAATTGCCGGCAAGGATCAGATCGGTTTTCCCGTCGCCATCGAAGTCCCCGGCGAGCGACGCGTAGATCGGCGCAAACTGCGCCTCCGCCGGCAGCGTGCGCAGCTCGAACGTTCCGTCGCCGCGGTTCAGGGCGATCACGCTGGCGAACGTATCCGCTACGAGCACGCGGGCCTGCTGCAATTCCTTCTTTGGAATGAAGTCCTGAATGCGACTCGCACCGAACGACGCGTATGTCGGATAGCGGCTGCGCAGCGACGGCATCACCTGCAAGAGCTCGTCACGTCCCGCCAGCGGGTAACTGACGCCGTGCCGGTATGATGTGAGGATCTGTTTGAGCGTGCCGGTCTCGAAAAAGTCGCCGACATACAGCCGAGCCGGCTCGGCGGGCGAGGCGCGCAAAAATGAGTTGAGGCCGAGATTGCCGAGGATGAGATCGGGGCGGCCGTCGCCGTTCAGGTCGGCCGACGCGATGCTGGTCCACCAGCCGTTCGTGCCGGCGAGCCCCGCCTTGTCCGTGCGATCGACAAACCGGCCGTTTTCCTGGTGGAAGACATGGACGGGCATCCATTCTCCCACGACGATGAGATCGAGCTTGCCGTCGCCGTCGTAGTCGACCCAGGTCGCGCGCGTCACCATGCCGATGGAATCGAGGCCGGGCGCCTTCTCCTGGGTGACGTCGCGGAAATGGCCGCGGCCGTCGTTTTCGAGCAAGTAGCTTCGCGGGGTGACGCCGTACCGGCGCGCGACCACCCGGCTGCCGACGAAGAGGAACTCGCCGCCGCGCGCGACGCACGAGCCATTGTGCGCAAAGTCGGGCAGAGCAGTCCTGCTGAAGTTGCCGCGCCCGTCGTTGAGGTATAAGCGATCGTGCAGCGGCTCTCCCTCCCAAAACTCATTGCCGCCACTGACTCGGCCATCCCCGTTCACGTCGCCGACGGCCAGGGCGGGCCCTTCAGTCGACAGCAAGTGCGGCATCAGCGGTTCGCGACTAAAGTCGAAAAACGTATTCTCCCGATGCCGGTACGAGATGGCCATCTGGTCGCCGACGTCTCGAAACAGCGGCTGCGTGTTGCGCGGGAAGATGTAGCGGCCGGCCGCGTCCTGCTGCGAGACGGTGATGAACTGGTCGGCGGCGACGTTGGTGAGCACCTGGAAGCGGCGGTCGGGCCACACCACGGTCAGCGAATCGACTCGGCGGGCGCTGCCGAGGCCAAAATGCGGCCGCGGATCGACCGCCGACTCGAAGCCCCGGGTCGGCATCACCTCGGCGAGCTGATGCGCGCCGTTGCCGGCGATCATAACCTTCGCCCCGATCCCGGCGGTGTTCCCGCCCACGCCGCGCAGCGTGACCGTGAGAAAGTGCGCCGTGCTGTCTGAGTCGCGGGCGCGATTGCGGTAGACGGCGGCCGGCGCGTTGATCCGGTTCACGACCAGATCGAGCGCGCCGTCGTTGTCGAGATCGACGTACGCGGCGCCGTTCGAAAACCCACGAGCCCCGAGGCCCCAGCCCTGGGCTCGATCAGTGAACGTCAGATCGCCGTTGTTGTGAAACAAATAATTCGGCGTCGGTACGTGCGGCATCTTGGCGATGAGACGCGCGGCCGGAGGCGCGATCCCCGTGGGGATGCTGTCCAGCGACGCGATGTAGTCGAGATCGTTCGGCCGCCGGTAGATGCCGGTCGTCACAAACAGATCCTTGAGACCGTCGTTGTCGAAATCGGCAAACAGCGGCGCCCAGCTCCAGTCGGTCGCCGCGATCCCCGCCAAAAACCCGATGTCGCTGAACCGCAGCGTGCCACCCACCACGCCGCGATTCAGTTGCAGCGTGTTGCGGGCGGACTGGTCGTGGTAGCCGGCCTCCCGGTAGTGGTTGAGGAGCTCGTAGCTCGCGTTGGTCGCCGCGGATTTGCGGATGGCTTCGCTGTCGGGGAGCATGTCGAGCACCGCGAGATCGGGCCGGCCATCGTTGTTGAAGTCCGCCGCGTCGGCGCCCATCGAGAAGCGGCTCGTGTGCCCCGTGGCCTGGGCGATCGACTCCGTGAACGTCCCGTCGCAGTTGTTCACATAGAGGAAGTCGTTCTCCGGAAAATCGTTCGCCACGTAGATGTCGGGGCAGCCGTCGAGGTTGACGTCGCTCGCGATGACGCCGAGCCCGAAGCCTTCGACCCCGCCGTAGATGTGCGCGGCCGCGCTGACGTCCACGAAATGCCCGCGATCGTTGCGGTAGAGCCGGTCCCCGGCCTTGGGATTGCGGACAGTGCGGCTCACGCTTGGCGCGGCGGCGCGCTCGGACAATGTCGAGCTGTTCAGCAGGTACATGTCGAGATCGCGGTCGCCGTCGTAGTCGAAGAAGACTGCCTGGGTGGAGTACCCGGCGAAATCGAGTCCGTACTCCTTCGTCCGGTCGGTGAACGTGCCGTCGCCGTTGTTGATGTACAGCACGTTGTGCCCGTGCATCCCCAAGTAATTCACACCGGAGACGTAGATGTCGAGGCGCCCGTCGCCGTTGACGTCGGCCATCGTGACGCCGCTTTTCCATCCCACCGAATCCGCGACGCCGGCGCGCGCGGTGATGTCTTCGAACCGGAAGTGGCCGAGGTTGCGATAGAGGTGGTTCGAGCCCAGGTTCGAGGTGAAGTAGAGATCGATGAGGCCGTCGCCATCGACGTCGCCCGCCGCCACGCCGCCGCCATTGTAGAAGTACAGATAGTTGACGATGTTCACCGCGGAGTCTTCGGGGAGCATGTTGGCGAATGTGATTCCAGTAGTCGCACCCCCGACCGCTTCGAAGAGCGGGGGCACGGTTGGCACGCGACGACAGCAAAGCGTGGCCAGGGCGGTCGCAAGCAGAAACGGCAGATGTCTTCGCAAGGGGCGCCAGTATAGCGTGAAAACTTTCGTTTCGCTCGCCGGCCTGGTGGCGCTCCTCAGCGCGTGTCCGGAAAAACCGGTCGATACGGGCGCGCTCATCACGCTCACCGGCCGTCAAGCCGACGCGAAGCAGCTGCTCGAGGCGATTCCGCCCCCGGACGCACGCGCGGACTATGCGCTCGCCGAGCTCGAAGGAGAAAACCCAGACCGGTTGCGGCGCGTGCTCGAGCTCTCGCCGGCAAACCTCGCGGTGCGGCTCAAGCTCGCCGCCGCGTTCCTGCGCCTCGGCCAGGCCGACAGCACGCTGCGCGACCTCGAGGACGTCGAGCGCATGCGCCCCGCCCCGCCGCGCGAGGCCAAGCCGCGCCTCACGGCGGCGCTCCAGGCGTTGCGCGCCGGCAAACTCGACCAGGCAGGTCTGGAGCTCGATCGATTCCTGCGGCTCATGGAAGTCACCGCGCCGTATCAGGCGTCGCTCGCCAAAGTCGATTGGATCGAGGGTCCGCTCGCCGGGCGCCCGGTCCTGTCATTCAATCCGCAGTCGCTCATCACGATGCGCGGCATCTCGGCGGGACCGGATACCGGCAAGGTCCGGTTCACCGACGTCACGGGCGAGAGTGGACTCCCCGACCTCGGCGGCCCCGGGACGGCGCTCGCGTGGGGGAACTACGACCAGGAGGGCGGCGAGAATCTGCTGGTGGGCTGGCTCGGCGCGGACCATCAGCCGCATGTCGCGCTGTACTCGGTGCAAGGCGGCTTCTTCGCCGATGTGAGCAGCAGGATGCCGCTCCCGCTTCCCGCCGGCGCGGTGTTCGTGACGTTTGTGGATTACGACAACGACGGTTGGCTCGACGTCTTTGCCATTGGGACTGACCATCGTGGCTACCTCCTCCACAATAATGAGGGTCGCCGGTTTGAAGACGTCACGCGGAAGGCCGGCGTCGGCGACGTCCACGGCGCGCGACGCGCTCTCGTTGTCGATCTCGATCACGACGGCGATCTCGATCTCTTGCTCGTGGGCGGTGGCTCGACCGCTGTCTATCGCAACAATCTCGACGGCACATTCACGCTCTTCCCGAACGCCGACGGCATCACCCGTGGCGGCAGCGACGCCGCATTCGCCGATTTCGACGACGATGGCCGTACCGATGTCTTCGTCGCGAGCGAGAACGGCGGCGACGCGTTATTCCACAACGATGGCGTGCGCGGTTTTGTAGACGCCGGCGCGGAGTTGGGAACGCGCTCGCGCGCGGTTGCGGTGGGCGACTATGACAACGACGGCGCATTGGACCTTTTCGTAGCCGGGCCGAGCGGTGGCACGCTGTGGCATAACGACGGGACGGGGAAGCTGACCCAGGCGCAGCGGCTCTCCGGCGGGACCGGTGCAGCCTTTGTGGACTACGACAACGACGGCTGGCTCGATCTGCTCGTCACGGGGCCGCACGGTGCCGCGCTGTTTCATAACGACCGGTCGGGGCACTTGGTCGATCGCAGCCGGCTGCTTCCGGCCGACGTGCAGCGCGATTCGATCGGGCCGCTCCTCATCGCCGACGTCGATGGCGACGGCGATCAGGACGTCGTCCTCGGCGACTCGCACGGTGTCCGGCTGCTGCGCAACGACGGCGGCAATGCGCATCTCGCGATGAAGGTGCAGCTGGCCGCGCTGGGCGCGGGCAACGGCAAGAACAGTTCGTTCGGCATCGGCGCGAGGCTCGAGGTGCGCGCCGGCGAGCTGTACCAGACGCGCGTCGTCACCGCGCCGTCCACGCCGTTTGGCCTCGGCAGCCATTTCAAGGCGGACGTGTTGCGTGTGCAATGGCCGAACGGCGTGCCGCAGACCATCTACTTCCCGGGAACCGACCAGGATGTGCTCGAGCTGCAGCAGCTCAAGGGCTCGTGCGCATTCCTCTATACCTGGGATGGAACGCATTTCCGGTTCATCACCGATGTGATGTGGCGCAGTGCGCTGGGAATGCCGCTGGGGATCATGGGCGGGAATGCCGCCTACGCGCCCGCGGGGGCCTCGCAGGAGTATGTCCGCATTCCCGGCGACGCGTTGCAGCCGAAGGATGGGCGCTACGTCCTGCAAGTCACCGAAGAGCTGTGGGAGACGGCGTATCTCGATCAGTTGCGGCTGCTGGCCGTGGATCACCCCGATTCCGTCGAAGTCTTCGTGGACGAGCGGTTCCCGCCGGCGGTGCGAGGACTGCGGCTTTACCAAACCGTTCACCCTCGGCCGCCGTTGTCGGCAACGGATGAGCGAGGTACCGACGTGCTCGCGGAGCTGCGCGACCACGACTATCGCTACGTCTCCGACCTGACGCCGCTCGCATATCAGGGCCTCACCGAGCCGCACGCGGTGATCCTCGATCTCGATCAGGATGCGGGCCGACCCGGCACGCTGCTCGTGTTGCGCGGCTGGATCTTCCCGTCCGACGCGAGCAT